>VCCI02000003.1:0-300000 GCA_005938025.2 Inquilinus sp. KBS0705
TAGGCTTATTTAACCGCAAGCCCGCCAGAGCCGATGGTACTGTCCGTTAGCTAACGGTACCTGTCCGCTCACCAGCGGTACCTGTCCGCTCACCAGCGGATGGGAGAGTAGGTCGGTGCCCAATCTTAATCCGTTTAACAACGGACTAATCAGAAACCCTTCATCTAATCGATGAGGGGTTTTCTGCGTTTATAGGGCTTTTTGTCGATAGTTCATGGCAGCTCATCTGCACATCTGTAATCTATCATTTGCACATCTTAACAGGGTCACCCTGAGCCCGTCGAAGGGCGTGCGTAAAGGCCCTCCCCGCTGTGCTTCGACAAGCTCACCATGACAGCGCGAATGTTAGACTTAGGTAAATTTCAATAACAGGTGCTTATATTGGTTATACTTATTTCCATCTTTAAAAAAATAACGTACAACAATATGAGGGAGCAATTATTTGTAAGCATGGCACTGCAAGGCTGGAACACCCAGATAGCCCGCGCCGAAAAGTTTTTTAATGCCCTAAGCGATGAAGACTTTAATAAGCCTATTGCACCGGGTAAAAACAGAATAGTTTATTTATACGGGCACCTAACCGCTTATCACGATATGCTTAAAGAAACCCTAGGACTGGGCGAGCGTACCTACCCGCATTTATTTGATACATTTTTAAAAAATGCCGATAACGCAGATGCCGAAATGCCATCGATAAGTGAATTAATAGCTTACTGGGCCGATGTACACCAACAGCTAAACGCGTTATTTACAAACCTACCCCCTGCCGATTGGTTTAAAAAACACAACGCCATGACGGAGGAAGACTTTGCGAAAGACCCATCGCGCAACAGGTTGAGCGTACTGCTTAGTCGTACCAACCATGTGGCCTACCATTACGGACAATTGATATTGGCCTAAAGAGATCGCAGATCAATTATTTACCAGGCGGTAAACTATCCACTCATCGGTTTCAAACACCTTGCGGAAACTGAGAGAGGGTATGCTTTGGCGTATAGTAGTAATGTATCTGTCGTTTAACTGTGTATAGCCGGCAACGCTGTTTTTGGTGGTGGCAATTACTACATAGTCGGCGTATTTATCAGGCGTTTCCAGCGCGCTTAAAAAGTTAGACTCATAAGGAAGTATAAGCGGCTTAATATCGTGCGAGAAAGCTACTATCGGGTAGGCAATGGCATCATCAACCAATACGTGGGCGTCGCCCGGCAGGCTGCTGATATAGTTGGCCACATCCATATTGCCTACCTGGCCCTCGTCCTCGGTGCGGTTTACCAGCACATTTATAAAGTTTTGTTCTTCAGCGATGGATGAGGTGTTTAGGTAGTACCAGCCCATATATAATTGTACGGCCACCATTATACTTAGCGTAATTTTTAGCGCCTTTTGGTTTTTAATGGTTTGCGCTTTAAATATGAGGCACAAAAACGACAGAATGATAAACATTACATAGTATTGGTATGCAAGGAAAACCTTATCGTACTTAATATGCAAAAACTCGATAAAAGCAAAGGGGGTTAAAAGGGTTAAAACCTGGTATGTACTTTCGCGGAAAAGGTACACCCCTACCAATATCATAGGGCAAAACATTATTATACGCCCCGATAAGAGTAAAGATAACTCCGGTATCTTATAGTTGGTATTGGTGGTTTGTTCTTCAAAACTTATCTTATCTATCAGCACGTTCCAGGTGGCGTATGGGCTTTCGTTAAAATAGTTTAGGTCCATAGCGTGTGTAAGGTTAAGCAGCTTATAACACAATACGGCCGTTAAAGGCAAGGCAAACAATATAATATATAACGATATGGTTTTGTAAATAAGCTTACGCCGTAACGATGGACTATTAAAGCTTAAAAACAAACGGAAGATGGATTCCTGCTCGCCAAGGTTTAGGCTATGCAGGGTAATAGCCAGTATTAGCGGTAAAAAGAAAAGCGTTAACCATATAAACTTGTAATCGCAAAAAATAAGCGTTACCAAACATATACTGGCAATAGATACGTGGAAGGTGGTGTTTGACCGGTAAAACTTAATTAAATTAAGAAAGAACAGGTAAAAGAAGATAAGGATAATATAGATACTCTTACCCGAACACGCCGAATACAAAAGCCCAGGATGGAAAAGGAAGAGTACCAGCAGCAATATTACGTATACATCGTCTTTTAAACGCTTCATAAGGGCGTTGGCCATCATGTAAAATAATACTGCCGTACCAATGGCCGAGGCTAATACAGGCGCCAGCGTATTGCTAACCAATGTAAAAGGGAATATAGCGTAAAAGGGGATCATGGGGGCTGTAAGGCCCATTACTTTAAGGCGGTTGCCTATACCTTCAAAAACTATTTTAGCTTTTTCGATATAAAATAACGACTCGTGGTTGTAGTACCCCAAATCGTTTAGGTAGATGGCGCATACCAGGTAGTATATGGCCAGTATGCCGGCAAGAAACGCTAAGTAATACGATTTATTCAACATTATTTAACAACGTTTGTTTGATTGTTAACCTTACTTAAGCCATGGTTGGTCTTTTCCCAGTAAAATGGTTTTACTACTAACTGGTACAAGCCTTTGTAGGCCGATATAGAGTGCATTAGCCAGTAAATTGGGTTGGCTATGGCAAATAATATCAGCTCGTAATAACGCCTTTTAAATACGGCCATCATATTTACATATATCATCAGGATGTTGCCCACCATCAGGTTAAATATAGACATAAACAGCACCCAATCCGGAAACAAGGAGCGTATCGTCGACAGATCGAATATAATATAGGCGATAAAAAATGCCAGCAATAAGGGGTACACTAAAAAGGTAATAGGCGTTGCACCAATAAAAAAGTTAAAGCCAATAAAGCCCTTCCAGCCAATTTCCTTCCATAGGGCCACAGGGTCGCGCATGTGTACCAGGTAACTTTGCATGTAGCCTTTTATCCATCGGCTGCGCTGGCGTATCCAGTTAAAGGGTTCGTTGTTGGCCTCTTCGTAGGTGGTGGAGTTGATAATGGCTATTTTATGCCCTTTCGCATAAGCGCGAACACCTAAGTCAGCATCTTCCGTTACGTTAAAGGGATCCCACGCGCCAAGGTCAACCAGTTCGGCCAGTTTAAAGTGATTGCTGGTACCCCCCAGTGGTATAGGGATATCAAGTGTATCTAAACCCGGCAGCATATAATCAAACCAGTACGAGTATTCCAGCGTAAACATACGTGTCAAAAAGTTCTCGTTCCTGTTAAAGTAGTTTAAAGCGCTTTGCACGCAAATGTATTCTTCGGGCAATTTACTAAACAGGGTAACTACCTTTTTAAGCTGATCCGTATCGGGTATATCTTCGGCATCGTATATAGTAAGGTATTTGCCGCGGGCAAAGTGCAGGCCATAGTTACAGGCTTTTGGCTTTGTTTTAGGCATGTGAAATGGCACCACGATCACCTCAAATATGGCCGGGAAATCAAGGTTTTTTACTGCATTTAGGGTTTTGTCGTCCTCTTCTTCTATGAGTAGTTTAATGTCTAATTTTTCGCGGGGGTAATCAATAGACTGTAAGTTCCATATCAGTTTTTTTATCAGCTTATCCTCTTTATAAACGGGCAGTAATATGGTGTATATAGGCAGGTCGTCATCTACAACATGCTTTAGGTCGTCTTTGGTAACGGCCTGGTGCAGCTCAAAGCGCGAACCTACAAGCGCCAAAAACAACTTAAAGATAATGGCTATTAAAAAGAACGAGCTAATAATTACATTAATAATGATAGAGGTATTTTTAAAGCTGAGTATAAGCCCAATGCTTACCAATGCAATTAAAACGAATATAAATATCAGCTGCGGGGTGGTAAAGGTAACAATGGCCGATCTGTCCGGGTCGCGTTTTAACAGTTCAAATACGGCCGATTTTACATAAGGGTTACCCAGTAATACATTACTCATCCAGGTAATGTCCAAGTCTGATGCGATGATTATTTCTGGTTCGCGGTCGTAGGTAAACCGTATAAAATCAACAAACAGCTCATCGTCGGGGTTGGCCATTAGGGTTACTACCTTACCGTCCTCTATACGCAATGGCAAAGCCAGGTGGTCATGCGAAAACTTAAGGTCTATCTTTGCCAATACCTCCGGGTCAGACGCCTGATCGCGCGGGGCTATAATTTCATAGCCCGCATTGGTTAACGATCGTTCGTAGTTTTTACGCGATATATACCCCGATGTAAGCGCTACCTTAATGAAAGATATACCGGTTACTGCCGAATGCCTGTCAATTTCTTCGCGGTCGGCACTGGTGATAAAACCATCATTAATCAACAACTCAGGGATCGGCATCTTCATGAAAATAGTTTAGTTAAATGTAATGCACCGTGTGCCTTAATCATTAAACAACTCCTGTGATTTTTGAACCCTTGAACGTATATAAAGGAATGATAGTAATATTAATACCAGTATACCTAATAATATGTACAGGTTATAGCTATCCCAAAAACGGGTAAGCGAGCTTTTCGTATCAATATACTCCAGGTTATCGCTTGATTTATTGATGTTGAACAAGTATTTGTTGGAGTTAATATCAGATACGCAGACGTTACTTGACAGGGTAGACAACTGCTCGGTAATAGATTTTGATGCTGTTAAAAATGCTTCGGCAAGGTGTTTCCCCGTCGCCGTAAGCACCAGTGTGGCATTATTGCTTCGCCCATAAAATATTTGGGCTAAACCGTTGGATGTGGTATCGCCGAGGGAATAGACGACCGTATTATTATCGGTATTATATAGCCTGAAATTACGGTTGAATTTAATTGGCGCATCCGGAAACTCGTTTAACAATTGATCGTCTTTTGTTAACAAAGCTATCAGGTTGTTCTTTTTAAGATCTGATGGTTGCACCTCCGACGAGTACATAAACTCGGGGAAATTGTTAGCGTTAATGTTATTGTTTAACTCGTATATAATTTCGCCCATAGCACCGGCGGCATATTTAGCATACGGCTTTGATACCACAATACGGGTTGTACCACTATTAAATGCTTCAGGGTATTGGTAGAAGCTCAAATCGCTGGTGATGAACGGGTTTTTAGATTCCAGGTACGATTTATCAGCATCAATTTCGGCAAAGAAGTTGGTGAAGCTGTTAGAGCAGTTACCTCCTCTTGGATAAAACCTGAATTCGGCCTCCAGCGTATTGTACTTATGGTGCTGGTACCTGTTAATAGTAACCGATGTGTTTAATTTGCCCGAGGCGTCAAGTTTCTCGCTGCTTATCAGCAAGCCGTTCAAGTAAATGTTAAAGAAACCACGGTCGCCGGATAATAAGCTGCTGTAAATAGCAATAAAGCGTATCTCCACCTCTTTAGGGGTAAAGCTAAAATCGCTGTTTTTAAAGTTGAATGAGCTTTTTAACGCGCCTATACCGGTCATGAATGCGCTGCTGCCGCCAATTTGTTTTAACGATAGTTTTGAGCGGTTCTCATCAATGGTTTTAAAGAAGGTGTTTTGCGCCTTATTAACTAACAGGTAATCGCCAAAGGTAGAGTTAAGCACATTCATGTTACCTAAGGCAGTAATAGTTTTTTCGTAACCGGCATCGTCGCCGCCCGATACAAATAATATTTCGGTAGGGGTTGGGTCGGTAGTAACGGTTTTAACCGGCACAAAAGTACCGTTCATATCTACTATACGTGTAATGGTATCGGTAACTACACTTACAGATTTATGCAGGTAAAATATACCCTGGTTGTTTTGCGGTGTAACCTTTAATAAGGCGCGTTTATCAGCTGTAAGCGAACCCAGTTTACCCACCATAATATAATTACGCACGCTATCGGGCAAGTGGTTGTATTCAAATACATCAATTTTTTTAGATTGCGTTTTTTTCAATCTTGAGTAAGCCCATGCAACGGCCTTTAGATCGTGCAGATTGGGGTTTGCAGGATAAACAATAGCTGTTTTAGAATCGAAGCAGTTGCTAATGTTTATGCCTTTAAAAAAGTCTTTAGTGCTTTTGGTTAACGATAAGTACGAGTAGTTTTTAACCTTTATCCACATGGCCGGGTTATCCAGATCCTTACACTGGTCGTCGGTAATGGTTAAAGCTGTACGTATGGTTATCTTTAAAAAGTTATCGGATGATACATCGGCCCTTGAAATGTTGATAGCAACTTTTTGTATCGAGTCTTTACCAAGGCGGCCGCTATAAACCGGCCTGGCGCCTATCATCAAATTAAAGAAAGATTTTTCCTTTATAAGCGCTTGCGAGGCTTCAAAATAAATAACAACCTTGCTGTTATCGGCATTATACTGCGGCGTAATACGAAAGTAAAATAAGGTAGACCCGCTCATGCCTACAACAGGCTCATCATCGGGATGGCCCAACGCTTTAAATGACAGTATTGACTGTACTTGCGCTATCGAAACGGTAGTTAAAAATATAAAGGCTAATAAGGTAAAAAATCTCTTCATCAGATTATAGCTTAGTTTATTACGTAAAATTCAACTCTAAAATAGTTACCATTGTCGTCGCTGCGGTACAACAGTTCGCCACCCAGTTCGCGGGTCATTAATTTGGCGATAGAAAGGCCCAACCCTAAACGGCTTTCGATAGTGCCCGAAGCATCGTTTAAGGTTTTTAATTTATTAAACATCATATCCAGTTCTTCCTGGCCAATAGCAACACCTTCGTCTACAATTTCAAATACAAATTTTTGGCGTTGTAAACTGGTAATAACTTTAATGTTGTTGTTGGTTTGCGAAAACTTGATAGCATTTGATAGCAGGTTTTGAAAAACCTGGCCTGCAAACACCCTATCCAGCTTAACATTAAGCGGTAACTTAAGTATGTTATCAACTAAGCTTATGTTTTTCATTTGAGCGGTCTCTACCAGGCCCTTAAACACATGCATAACCTCGGCATTAATATCAAATATCTCCATGTTAAACTTCATCTCCGGCGATTCGATCTCTTTTACGTCCATCAATTTGTTTAGCATGTACTGCATCTTCTCGGCCGATTCTGAAATATAGTTCGTAAACTCTTTTTGGTCGGCGCTTAGGCGGTAATCTTCCTCCTTAACCATGTTATTGCTCATTACTATTGAGCCTATCAGGTTTTTCAGATCGTGGCCGGCAATGTTTATAAAGCTGTTCTTTTGGTCGTCCAGCTTGCGTAACTGCTCATATTGCCTGTCTATAATATTGTTTTTCTCGTTAATGTCGCGGTTTTGTTCTTTTAACTGCTCATTAGATTTTTCGATCAATATTTGCGAACGCACATCGCGGCCAATAACCTTGTAACGCGCGTTTGGTATTAAGCACGATATAAAAGCGATGATGAAGAAAAACTGACCGCCATTACTTATCACTAAGTCCAGGGTGCTTTCATTTAACGCGTTATAAAAAATAGCCAGCAGCAAAATGGCCAGCAAGGTTTGTATGATAGAGTTTATGGGCTCCCAAAAAACCTGCAGGTTAAAAAACAGCAATACAGCAGCGTATATTAAATAGTATATGTTTTGCTGCTGCAGGTTAACGATATTACATAATATAGCTGACGTTATAGAAAGCAGAAAGAAGCAGATGTGGAGCAGTGTGCGGTAGTTATACTTACGTGTTTGAAAAAGATTGTATAAACCCAATATAACCAGCACGGTAATAATGCGTACAATTAAAAATTGCAACCATATACTTTCGGCATAAATAAAATCTACGATGCTAAATATGGGGTATAAAAAAATAATAGTCCAAATGATATTATTAGTTTGGTACCATGCTTTTTTTTGTATTTCTTTTTGGTATTCCTCTTTTGAAATTTGAACAAACATTATTTGTTTCCTTAAATTATAAATAAGATCAGTTCCTTCAGTTAACCTGTTTAAGATAGTGAAAAAAATAGTTTATAAAAATACTTTCTCTGGGGTTATCAAAAACACCTGTTGCATAACACTATTATTATTTATGCAGTGTTTTATTGCAAAAAGCAATCCAACGCCACCTGATGCCCGTTCTGTTGTGTTTAACCGTGCAAAGAGCCTTGATAATGGTATAAGCATATCCTGGCTTGAACAAACATGGAATAAAGACATTTTAGGTATAAATCTCATTAAAAGCAATGATTTTGAGTTGTTAAAACAGCTTCATATTAAAAGTATAAGGCTCCCGGTAGCATTTTCTTACTTTGAGGGAGACCCGGTTTCGGTTGAGAAACTATTTACTCATATTGATGATGTTTTGAGACAATGCCATGTATACGGAATTAAGCTCATAATAGATTACCATTACGGCAAATTAAATGATAACAATTACTTAACTGAAACCCCGAAGATAATAGCCTTTTGGCTAACCTTAACCAAAAGGTATATTAAGGAGAGCCCGGATAATTTGTTTTTTGAGTTATATAACGAGCCGCCCCACATGAACCCCACAGTGTGGAAAGATGCAGCATACAATATTGTAAACGCCATTCGCAAACTGGATAAAAAAAGAACGCTGATTGTTGGGGCATCAAATTTTAACAGCATTTACGAATTAAGCCGTATGGAAAGATTGGCGGACGAAAACATTATTTACACCTTTCACTTTTACGAGCCTTTCTTTTTTACCCACCAGGGTGCCGATTGGGTGGGCGACCAGGTGGCTACTACGGGTGTGCCATTCCCTTACAATGCGCAGGCCTATCCGCCTATAAGCCCTAAAGCTAAAGGCACCTGGGGCGAAACCAATTATTACCAATACAAAACAGATGGTAACGAGCGCTCTGTTAGGGATAAATTACAGATCGTAAAAAACTGGTCGGCTAAGTATTATGTGCCCATATTGTGCGGCGAATACGGTGTATATAACAAATATGCCGATGCCGATAGCCGTTGCAGGTATATTAAGGCAGTTAGGCAAAGTTTAAAGAGTTTGGATATACCCGGTATAATGTGGGATTATAACACCAATTTTTCTATATTTAACGGCCAGCCATCAATTAATAACCTAAGCGATTGCATGAAAGATGCGATTGATTACAAGGCCGCAAAACAATTTTAGATATAAATGATTAACTTTGTATACTTATAAGTTTATATGAAATTTTTTGAAGAAAAGCGTAAGGAGGTAATGGGTCATATTGAGAAATTCATGCTCGAAAAGATGAATGAATATCTTAAGCCTATTGATACCATTTGGCAGCCATCGGATTTTTTACCGGATGCTTCAAGAGATACATTTTTTAGTGAAATTAAAGAGATGCAGGAGAGCGCGGCAGGTTTATCATACGACCTGGTAGCCGTGCTCGTAGGCGATACCATTACCGAAGAGGCTTTACCCACTTACGAGTCGTGGTTAACTATGGTTGAAGGCGTATCGCGCAGCGAAGAAGGTGGCTGGATGAAATGGACACGCCATTGGACCGCCGAAGAAAACCGCCACGGCGATCTGCTGAATAAATACTTATACCTATCCGGCCGTGTTAACATGCGCATGATGGAGGTATCGACCCAGTATCTAATTGCTGATGGCTTTGACATTGGTACCGGCCACGACCCATACCGCAACTTTATCTATACATCATTCCAGGAACTGGCTACCAATGTATCGCACCGCAGGGTGGCATCGCAGGCTAAAAAAGATGGCGATACACTGCTATCTAAAATGTGCGGCGTTATAGCCGGCGACGAGGCGCGCCACGCCAAAGCATACAAATACTTTATCGAAAAGATATTTGAGGTAGACCCCAATGAGGCTATGCTGGCTTTTGAAGATATGATGCGCAAAAAAATTGTAATGCCGGCGCATTTTTTACGCGAAATTGGTTTAAAAATAGGCCAAACATTCGGCCACTTTACTGATGCTGCTCAACGCCTGGGTATTTATACCGCTATTGACTATGTTGATATATTAAAGGAGTTGATAGAAGATTGGCATATCGAGAAAATTACCGACCTGGAAGAGAGTGGCGAAAAGGCCCGTGATTATATCATGAACCTGCCAAACCGCCTTTTACGCGTTGCCGAACGCATGCAAAACCCCGGCCTCGAGTACAAATTTAGCTGGATAAACGGGTAATAATTCCCTTACAGATATAGAAAGTCCTGGTGAGAGCCGGGACTTTTTTGTTTTATCCTTCCTGCACTAAGTCGGTGCCCAACCCTTCGCTTAGGTCATCAAACAAACTGTTTAAGATAGATTCAACGGTTATCGAATTTACATCATCCACATAATGCTCGTTACGGGTTATCCATAGCTCATCGTCTTGCACAGCTATGGTAAACAAGGCGCCATCATACAACTCGGGCTGGCTTATTTCAATACCTGCTGGAGTATTGGTAATAGTAAAGCTGATATCGCTTTGCTTTTGTTGGTGAAAAATAGGATTAAGCCTTTCTTGCAGGTGATTAAAAAGCTGGTCAATATTAACCGGCTTGTGCAGCGTGATGATCTTCATAATATCTGTATTTAATATATTTACAATTGGCTAAGGGCTATTGTTTACAAAGCATTTTTATTTGAGCCATTAAAACAGCAGCTTTGCTTAAAGCGTTTCATCATATATAAACTAATTGCAATGAAATATAAATTATTAGGCCGGTCGGGGTTAAAGGTATCAGAACTTTGCCTGGGTACCATGGGTTTTGGCACAGAAGGTGGCTGGGGCGCCGATGCTGCCACCAGCTTTGAAATAATAGACGAGTATGCCAACGCGGGCGGAAACTTCCTGGATACGGCTAATATATACAAACTGGGCACCAGCGAAAAAATAATAGGCGATTATATGGCCAACCACGATAGGGATTATTTTGTGCTGGCTACCAAGTATACGCTAAAGGATAACACCACCAACCCCAACGCAAGCGGCAACAACCGCAAAAATATGATGCGTAGCGTTGAAGAAAGTCTTAAACGCCTGAAAACCGATTTTATTGATGTGTTGTACCTGCACATTTGGGATGATATTACCCCGATAGACGAGGTAATGCGCGGGCTTGACGACTTGATCAAACAAGGCAAGGTTACTTACGCTGCCATTAGCGATACCCCGGCATGGGTTGTAGCCAAAGGCAACACCCTTGCCGAACTAATGGGCTGGAGCCAGTTTATTGCCTTGCAGGTTGAATATAGCCTGCTTGCGCGCACCCCAGAGCGAGATTTGATACCTATGGCTAAACACTTTGGTATGACAGTTACGCCATGGGCGCCGTTGGCCGGCGGCGCGCTTACCGGCAAATACCTTAAAGGCGACAAAGGCCGCATAAAGCCTGATAGCAAACGCCTTGATGAGCGTGCCGAAAAAATAACCCGGGTGATAATGGATATAGCACAAGAGTTGGGCGTATCTGAAAGCCATGTGGCGCTGCAATGGACCATGAGCAAAGGCTTTAGCTGTATACCCATAGTTGGCGCTACTAAGGTAGACCAGTTAAAAGACAACCTAAAAACAGTTGATACTACCCTAAGTGCCACGCAAATTGCCAAACTGGATGAAGTAAGCAAGTTTGAGTTAGGTTTCCCCGGCGATTTCTTTAACGAGGATGCCGTAAAAATGAATTCGTTCGGCGGCTTTTATGATAGGGTGGAGAAAAGGTGATTTCCATACCTCTTTCGCACCGTAATAAAAAGCAAATACCATTTGTAAATTAAACAATTAAGCCTATCTTTGCAGTCCCGTAAATACGGGGTAAAGTATACGTTTAATAAATTTAATTAAAAGCAAGTGAATACGTTAAGTTACAAAACTGTCTCAGCCAACAAGAAAACCGTTAGTAAAGAATGGGTTGTTGTTGATGCAAACAATGAGATTTTGGGGCGCTTGTGTACTAAGATCGCGATGATGATCAGAGGTAAACACAAGCCAGGGTTCACCCCACACGTAGACTGCGGCGATAATGTAATAGTTATTAATGCAGACAAGGTAAAACTGACAGGAAATAAATTCAGCGAAAAGCAGTATGTTTCTTATACCGGTTATCCGGGTGGTCAGCGTTTCATTTCTCCAAAAGAGTTAATGGCAAAGCATCCAGAGCGTGTGATTGAAAAAGCAGTACGTGGTATGTTACCTAAAAATCGTTTAGGTCGTGCTATTTACGGTAACCTGCATGTATATGCAGGAGCAGAGCACCCTCACGCAGCTCAAAATCCAACAACCATTTAATTTAAAAGGAGAAAAAGAAAATGCCAACAACTAACACTTCAGGCAGAAGAAAAACAGCAGTTGCCCGCATCTATTTGAGCGAAGGCAATGGCGCTATTATCGTTAACGGTAAAGATTACAAAGAATACTTCCCTACCCTACCTTTACAATACATCGTTATGCAGTCTACCGAAGTTTCGGGTTCTGCAGGTAAATTCGATGTTAAAGTAAACGTTGCCGGTGGTGGCGTAAAAGGACAGGCAGAGGCCGTTCGTTTAGCAATTGCTAAAGCTATTGTTGAACTGGATCCGGAGAAAAAACCGGCTTTGCGCGCTAAAGGTTTAATGACACGCGATGGCCGTATGGTTGAGCGTAAGAAACCAGGTCGCAAGAAAGCACGTAAGAGATTCCAATTCAGTAAACGTTAAAATTTTAGGAGGACAACAACAATGGCAAGAACAACATATCAGGATTTACTGGATGCAGGTGTACACTTTGGTCACCTTACCCGCAAATGGGATCCAAAAATGTCTCAGTACATTTTTATGGAGCGCAACGGTATCCACATTATCGATTTAAATAAAACCTTATCAAAGGTTGAAGAAGCTGCTGCAGCTATAAAACAAATTGTAAAATCAGGTCGTAAAGTATTATTCGTAGCAACAAAGAAACAAGCGAAAGATATCGTAGCTGAATATGCAAAAGGCGTAAACATGCCTTATATCACCGAGCGTTGGTTGGGTGGTATGTTAACCAACTTTGCTACCGTGCGTAAGTCTATCAAAAAGATGTCTAACATCGATAAATTGACTAAAGACGGTACTTACAGCAACCTTTCTAAAAAAGAAAGATTGATGATACAGCGCGAGCGTATCAAATTAGAGACCTTGTTAGGTGGTATTGCGGATCTTAACCGTTTACCCGCTGCATTGTTTTTAATAGACGTTAAGAAAGAGCACATCGCGGTATCTGAAGCTTTAAAGCTTAACATACCAACATTTGCAATGGTTGATACCAACTCTGATCCGTCGAACATCGATTTCCCTATCCCGGCGAATGACGATGCTACCAAATCAATTTCATTGATTACGGGTATCATCATCAAAGCTATCGAAGAAGGCTTAGATGAGCGCAAACGCGAGAAAGAAGACGAAACTGAAAAAGAAGCAGCAGCTGCTAAAGCAAAAGCTGATGCTCCTGAATTGGCAGAACGTACTGCACCAGAAGGTGGCAAAAGAAAAAGGACCGCAGAAGTAACAGCCGAAGCTGCTGAGACCGAAGCCCCTGCTGCTGATTCAACAGAAGAATAATATTTAGGCTATAAGGGTTGTAGAGGTTGTAAGTGTAAACTTTTATAACCTTTACAGCCCTTATAACTTTTACAACATTTAAAAAACAAACAAAATGTCTACAGTACAAATATCTGCATCTGATGTAAACAAACTGCGCCAGCAAACCGGTGCAGGCATGATGGATTGCAAAAAAGCTTTAACCGAAACTAACGGCGATTTTGAAGCTGCTATTGATTTTTTAAGAAAAAAAGGCGCTAAAGTTGCTGCAAGCCGCCAGGATCGCGAATCTAACGAAGGTGTTGTTATAGCACGTACTTCAGAAGATTTTAAACGTGGTGTGGTTATAGAACTAAACTGCGAAACTGATTTCGTAGCTAAAAATGCTGAGTTTGTTGCTTTTGGTAACGAAATTGCAAACGCTGCCGTTCAAGGCAAACCGGCTACTATCGAAGACCTTTACAACCTTGAAATTGACGTTGAAAATGTACGTGTTAAAATTGGTGATGCTATCATTGATAAAACAGGTAAAATAGGCGAAAAGATAGGTGTATCTAAATACGAAGTTATTGAAGGCGAAAAAGTTGTTGCTTACATACATGGTAACTACCGTTTAGGTGTGCTAGTTGGTTTAAGCAAAAGCGTTGCCGGTGCCGATGAGGCAGGTAAAGACGTAGCAATGCAAATTGCTGCCATGAACCCGGTTGCTATTGATAAAGATGGCGTTGATGCCACCGTTATTGAGCGTGAACTGGAGATTGCTAAAGAGCAAATACGTGCAGAAGGTAAACCGGAAGAAATGGTTGAAAAAATTGCTGCCGGTAAACTGAACAAATTCTACAAAGATTCTACTTTATTAAACCAGGAGTTTGTAAAAGACTCATCTAAAAACGTTAGTCAGTTTTTAGACTCGGTTGATAAAGGCCTAACTGTTACCGCATTTAAGCGGGTAGCTTTAGGAGCTTAATTATATTATCCCTCCCGATTAAATCGGGAGGGATTTTTTTTGTTCTGTCATTCCTTTATCCGCGCGTTATTGCGAGGAACGAAGCAATCTCAGAACTGAGCTAAACGATTTGCTTAACCGATTGTCCTTTGTATAAATTGCTTCGTTCCTCGCAATGACGCAATTGTTATAAATTAAGTATGATAACAGCACTTCATCATCTTCAACTTATCTCTAACGGCACCATCGCCGAAGGCAAAGCCATTTTATTGGAAGGCAGCCAAATAAAAGCTATTATTAATGATAACGCTATCCCTGCCGATGCGAGGAAAGTAGACCTTAATGGTGCTTACCTGGCACCGGGGCTTATAGATCTGCAGATATATGGCAGCGGAGGTAAACTATTTGCCGGCAAGCCCGAAGTATCAGCGCTAAAGAAAATGGAAGACGACCTGCTTGACCAGGGCACAACCGGTTTTTTTGCTACCATAGGCACTAATTCCAATGATATTGTTGAAGCAGGCATTGCGGCGGCAAAAGCGTATCGTGCTACTGCCCGGGGCAATTTTTGGGGAGTGCATTTGGAAGGCCCGTATTTAAACCCGGCCAAAAAAGGTGCCCATCCAGAAAAGTTCATTAAAAAAGCTACCCTTGCCGAAGTAAAAGGTTGGGTAGAGGAAGCGGATGGTGTAATTACCATGATAACCATAGCGCCCGAGTTGCAGGACCAGGAGGTGATAGATTACCTGCATACACAGGGCATCATTATATCATCGGGCCATAGCAATGCTACTTATGCGCAGGGAAAAGCATTTTTAAATAAACCAATACCGGCAGTTACACACCTGTTTAACGCCATGCCGCAAATGCACCATCGCGAGCCTGGTTACATACCTGCTATATTCGAAGAAAAACCCTACACCAGTATTGTTGCTGACGGCAACCATGTTGATTTTGCGATGATACGCCTGGCCAAACGCGAATTGGGTGACAAGCTTTTCCTGATAACAGATGCGGTAACTGCTGCAACCGAAGGTACATATCAGCACCGCTTGCAGGGCGATAAATATGTAATGCCTGATGGTACGCTGTCCGGGTCGAGCCTGACGATGCTTAAAGCTGTACAAAACTGTGTAGAGCATGTGGGTATAGGATTGGCAGAAGCGGTTAATATGGCATCATTGTACCCGGCCGAGTTGGCCTCGAAGACCCAAAAAGGTAAAATAGAGGCCGGTTTTGATGCCGACCTTATTGTATTTAACAGCAAATTTGAAGTGCAGGAAACTATATTGCAGGGCCAACTATTAACAAAGGCATTATAAAATTTTTACAATACCAATTATTATCTATTTTTGATAAATCTTCCTTTTGAATGAAATATAATAGAATCCTCCTAAAGCTTAGCGGCGAGTCGCTTATGGGCGAACGCCAGTACGGCATCGATAACAACCAGGTTTTACAATACGCACGCGATATAAAGGCTGTAAAAGATAAAGGAATAGAGATAGCCATTGTTGTAGGTGGAGGAAATATTTTTAGAGGATTAAGCGCTGAGAAAAGCGGGATGGAACGCGCCCAGGCCGATTATATGGGCATGTTGGCCACAGTAATTAACTGTATGGCCCTGCAAAACGCTTTAGAGAGCATTGGTGTAGAAACTCGTTTGCAATCGGCCATAAAGATGGAGCAGATATGCGAGCCATATATCCGCCGCCGTGCAATGCACCATTTAGAGGATGGTAAAATAGTAATATTTGGCGCCGGTACCGGTAACCCATACTTCACTACCGATACAGCAGCATCTTTACGTGCTATAGAGATAAAGGCCGATGTAGTATTAAAAGGTACACGTGTAGATGGTATTTATACAGCCGACCCGGAGAAAGACCCAAGTGCTACTCGTTATGATGAAATTAGCTTCCAGGAAGTGTATGATAAGGGCCTTAACGTAATGGACATGACAGCCATTACGCTTTGCCAGGAAAACTCGTTACCTATTATTGTATTTGATATGAACAAGCCCGGCAACTTTATGAAGATAGCCGAGGGCGAGGCCATTGGTACTTTGGTGAAATAAAAAAACATATAAACGAAAAGGCCCCATATGTATGGGGCCTTTTCGTTTATATGTTGTCATGCTGAACTTGTTTCAGCACCTCTCAAGCTAATTATTCAACATGCAAATTCGCTCGTCCGCGAGATGCCGAAATAAATTCGGCATTACGATGGGGACACTTACGCATCCACTGTATGCTTTTCGCCAATTTGCTGGCGCCACATAGCATAGTACAGGCCTTTTTGATCAATAAGATCGTGGTGCTTGCCCGACTCGATAATGTTACCTTTTTCCAGAACATAAATGCAATCGGCATGCATAATGGTTGATAGGCGGTGTGCTATCAGTATGGTAATATGGTCGTTCAATACAGATACATCCCGTATGGTATCGGTTATTTCTTCTTCTGTGATGGAATCTAATGAAGAAGTGGCCTCGTCAAACACTAAAATATCCGGCTTGCGTAGCAAAGCACGTGCAATAGATAAGCGTTGCTTTTCGCCACCCGATACTTTTACACCACCTTCGCCAATTACTGTGCTCAGGCCTTTATCCGCCCGTGCAAGTAAAGTTTGGCAAGCGGCACGCTGTAATACATTCATACAATCCTCGTCTGTAGCGTCCGGGCGAACGAACAGCAAATTCTCGCGGATGGTACCCGAAAACAACTGTGTATCCTGGGTTACGAAGCCTATTTTTTCGCGCAGTTCGTCAAGGTCAATTTCTTTACTTACGGTGTTGTTGTACAAAATATCACCCTGTAATGGCTGATACAAACCTACCAGCAGTTTAACCAAAGTGGTTTTACCCGAGCCGGATGGCCCAACAAACGCGATGGTTTCGCCGGTGTTAGTGATAAAACAAATGTTGTTTAATGCGTTGCGGTTAGCGGTTAGGTGCTTAAAGGTAACGTTGCTAAATTCAAGTGCGCGTACTTTTTCTAACAACACAGGTTTATCGGGCTTGGCATCAATCGGGATATTTAATATATTGTTAAAGTTATTTAACGATACCTGGGCCTCGCGCCAGCTTAATATAACATTACCTAACTCCTGCAGGGGGTTAAACAAAAAGAAAGAGTAAAACAAAAAGCTAAAATACTGCCCCGGCGATATGCTGCCTTTAAATATCAACATCAATAAAACAACCACCATAGCGCTACGCACAAAATTTACAGTAGTGCCTTGTACAAAGCTCATGCTGCGTACATATTTTACCTTTTTCAGTTCAAGGTCCAATATTTTATAGGTGGTGTTATTAAGGCGTTTTATTTCCTGCTTAGCCAGGCCAAGGCTTTTTATCAGTTCAATATTTCTTAAACTTTCGGTAGTTGAGCCGGCCAATGCGGTAGTTTCTGATACAATGCTTTTTTGTATGCGCTTTATTTTACGGCTCATGGCCATACTTACAAATGTAATAACCGGTATAGCGGCAAAGTATACCAGTGTAACCTGGTAGCTTACACTAGCCGAATAAACAATTACGAACACCATGCCTATCAAGCTTACAAATAGTATACTGATAAATGAGGTGATAAACTTTTCGCAATCTAACCGTACCTTTTGTAATATGCCGAGTGTTTCGCCGCTGCGCTGGTCTTCAAATACCTGGTAGGGTAGCTCAAGCGAGTGCTTAAGGCCATCGGCATACATTTCGGCACCCACCTTTTGGGTAATAATGTTTGTAAAATAATCCTGGAAGTTTTTTGCTATGCGCGATACCATGGCAACGCCAATAGCCATACCAACCAGTTTTAATACACCATACATGTATTCGTCGTGGCTAAGCACTTTGTATTTTTCGATAAAGTTATCTACTATACGACCGGTAATATACGGATCGAGCAGGGAGAAGCCAATGTTAGTGGCGGCCAAGAACAAAGCGAGTACAACCACCCAACGATGTTTGGAAAGATATGATAATAGTATATTCATGTGAGTGCGGCAAAAATAAAAAAAGGGAATGGCTAATAAGCTCATTCCCTTTAATTTGACAATCAGGTTAATTTTAAACTGTCATAATATCTTTTTCTTTAGCATCTGATAGCTGGTCGACTTTAATGATGTAACCGTCGGTTAACTTTTGCACCTCGGCTTCGCCAACTTTTATCTCATCTTCAGATACGCCTTCAGTTTTTAATTTTTTTATCTTCTCGTTAGCATCTTTACGGATGTTGCGGATAGCTATTTTACCTGTTTCGGCTTCAGCTTTAGCTTTTTTGGCCAATTCGCGTCGACGTTCTTCGGTTAAAGGCGGTACGTTAATGCGGATGATAACACCATCGTTTTGCGGGTTAACACCCAGGTTAGCTTCTTTAATAGCTTTTTCAATGGCGGTTAACAATGTTTTTTCCCATGGCTGTACAACAATAGTGCGTGCATCAGGGGTATTTACACTGCCCACCTGGCTTAAAGGTGTTGGCGAGCCATAGTAATCAACCATTACATCATCCAGCATAGATGGGCTGGCCTTACCTGCACGTATTTTGTTTAACTCGTTATCGGCATGGGCAATTGCTTTATCCATTAAAGCTTTTGCATCACTTACTTGTTTCTTAATGAGTTCGCTCATTGGTTATAATTTTTCACAAAAATAATAAAAAGTATCAAAGCCCGAATTTTTGTTACCTAAACGTAAGCACAACCATTTAATTGTAGCTATGTTTTAACTTATTAGCTTTTGCAGGAATAGAGCAATGGGGATATGAAAAGGGAAGTGATTCGCAATAATTGCAAATAAAAAAGCACGCTAACCTTTTTCCGAGAGCGTGTTTATCATAAAAATATAAAGCAAAACACCGTGTTTAACGGTGCTTTGCTTTATTCAAGACTACCAACGGCTACCGCCGCCGCCGCCTCTGCTATCTTTTGAGTAGCCGCCACCGCCGCCACCTCTGCTGTCTCTTGAGTAGCCACCGCCACCGCCACCGCGGTTGCCGCCACCGTAACCACCACCGCCACCGCTTCTGCGCTCGCCTGGTTTTTTGTCCTCAGCCTGGCTAACTGCAATTGAGCGACCAGCAACTTCAGATCCGTTTAAACCCGAAATTGCTTTTTGAGCTGCTTCATCGTCAGACATTTCAACAAATCCGAAACCTTTGCTTCTGCCGGACTCTCTGTCAATAATAATTTTAACGGTGGTTACTTCACCGTAAGCTTCAAAAAGCTCTTGTAAATCTGCTTCCTGTAATGAGTACGGAAGGCTTCCTACGAATATGTTCATCAAAAAATTAGTTTAGTAATGCTCAGGTTGTTGCCTGTCATTTTTTTGTTTACACCAAATATAGAATAGATATTAATGATTTGTACAATATTTCAACAACAATCTACTTTATTTTTTTAAAGTTTATCAATTTGCAGGCCGTTTTTACAAAATATCAAGTATTTGGTAGGTTTTTCCGTTCAATACAAACTCATCGCCTGATAATGTGCCGGTTAGTTTTATACCTATTGGCGATGCAGACGAAACCGCGAAATAGTTTTGCCCGTTAAGCACTAAGCTGCCGGCACTTATGGCTATATAAAAGTTGCCATTGTTGGTAATTACTACACTGCCGGTGTCGGCTTTTTTTGAATTGTTTTTAGTGCTTATTTGGTTTAGGGCTACCATTAGCTTGTTGGCTTCGTTAAGCTGGGCCAGGTTGCGGTTAGTTTCTTGCTGCGCCATTTCACGCCCGGTTTCGTATTTGTCGCCTGCGCTACTTTTGGTATCATCATTTGCCGATTGCTGTGCACCCGCAATGGCTTGTTCGGCGGCGTGCATACGGTTTTGTACATAACTTACGCATAGTGCATGCAACTCTTCTTTTATGTTATTCATTAAAATATACAGGAATGAAAAAGCGAATATGCTTAAAAGGAGGCACAATTTGCCATTAAAATAAAAGCCCCCGGCACTTGCTGCCAGGGGACTTTCAACCTAAACCTTATCACAATGTAAGTGTTTTGCACCTACACTGATATAAACGAAGTTGAAATTGATTTGGATATGTTAAACAGTTAAAAGTGACATATATATGATAATTGAAACAAAGCCCCCACATGTTGGTTAATGTGTAAACTCAATAACTAATTATATATCATGAACTTAAAACGTACTTTCGGAACCGTACTTACCGTATTAGGAATTGTTGGCTTGATTTACACAGGTGTGCAAATCATTCAGCATGCCGGCCAGACCACTACATTGGTTGTAGTGGGCGTAATTTCAATAATATTTTTCTCTACCGGCATTAGCCTGGTACGTAACACTAAAGACGAAGCTTAATTACCTCTTAAAGGTGTAATAACACCCAAACTTGAAATGCTTAAACCGGGAGCAGTAAAATCGCTGTCGGTTAGCATTTTTATACGTAAAGCAGCGCGGTTGAGTGTATCGCGTAAGGTCCCTTTATCGTGCGTTTGTCTGTATGATATGATCTGCCCGTTTAAAAACTCCCCTTTTTTGTTCAGGGTTATCTTTAATAAAGGGGCAAGGCCGCAAATGCCTAATACGCTTACACCGCTATGTGTGCAAAAGTTGCCAAGGCTATAGGCTATAAGCCTTTTGTTATAAATTTCCATTCCACGCACAACATGTGGGCCATGTCCAAAAATAAAATCGGCACCGGCATCAACGGCAGCATGGGTAAATAACCTTACATTACCACGATACTCGCCATTATAACTTTCATCGCCGGGTGGCACATGCTCAAAAGTAACCCCCTCTGCCCCACCATGAAAAGAAACAACAACAATATCACATTTAGATTTTAGATCACTGATGAGATTTTTAGCCCCTTTTATATCAACCAGCGATGCCGTTTGGCTATTTGGCGAAAAGGCGCAAAAGCCATAGCGGATACCTTTTATAGTAAATATAGCCGCAGGGTGGGTTTTTAAGCCCGCATAACTAATACCCAGGCTATCTAATATTTTAGCGGTGGATTTGCGCCCCGCCGCTGCAAAATCGTTAGTATGGTTATTACCCAAGCTTAAGGCATCAAAGCCGGCATCTTTAAATAATGCGCCATAAGCGGTGGGGATCCTAAACAAGTAAGTTTTATTTTTTGACCGCAGTTTGTAATCAATTGCGGCACCGGTATCTAATAAAACACCCTCAAGGTTGCCAAAGGCAACATCGGCATTACGTAAATAATTTAAAGCATGCTTAAAGCTATTGCGACCGCTATCGGGCGGCAATGTGTTTTTGTTTGGGTACGATGTGCCCGGCATCAGGTCGCCAACGGCTACTATGCTAAGGGTGTCACCAGCAGGGGTACTAACTTTAGTTTGAGGGGTATCCGTTTTTGACCTTCGTTGCTGCTTAATAACCACTTGCTGCTTTGGCGCGCTGTTGCATGCGGCAAGCAAAAGGTAAATACAAAGCAGGGGTAGGGCAAATTTCATCGGGCAAAAAAAATCCTCCCATGAGCATGGAAGGATCTTAAAATTAATTTAGGTTTATATTAATTAGTAGGTTCTTCTGTTGTTGATGAAGATGCCGAAAGCTCATTTTTAAATGACTCCAGCATGCGGCCTCCTTTGTAAAAGTAGCGGCTGTAGTAAGCATCATCAAGGCTGCTGATAGCAACACCACGCGATGATGCATGCGCAAACCTGTTGTTGCCTAAATAAATACCCACATGCGATATGCTACGGCTGTGTATTTTAAAGAAAACTAAGTCGCCTTCTTTCAAATCATCTTTACTAACCGGGTTTACCATGCTAAATATATCGCGTGAACTGCGACGGATAGACATGTTAAAAACATCGCTGTATAATTGTTTGGTAAAAGCAGAGCAATCAATACCTTTTTTTGAGCTTCCGCCAAAACGGTAAGGGGTGCCAATCCAATCGTAAACAAAGTGAAAAAGTTTCATGTTTGAGGTTGCCGACATTGCAACGCCCATAATTTGAGAAAGGTAATCTTTCGCCAGACTTTCCTGATCGTCAGATTCAGGTGCCGGAGTTGGAACAGTTTTTGTTTGAGCTTGTGCAGCTAAAACGCTGAAAAATAGTGCAATAGCAAAAGTAATTTTCTTCATTTAATACCTTTAGTTGTTGAGTTAGATCAACAAATGTTTATTAAAATGGACAGTGTGTCTATTGTTAGCTACAAAACTATAGATTATTTCTAAACCACCAAATTAAAGATGAAATTATTTTCATTAACATTTTGGTTAAATTTTTTAACCGCTGTTAATAAAACTATCGTTTAAAACGGAATGACCGCTAAAAAATTTCTATAAAGGGAATATATTTTCTATTGACGATTTTATCGCTTAGTGTCCAATTTTAAAATGAAGTGTGAGGCAATATGGTGCTGTAACAAATTCAAATTCTCTTCATCTTTAATAATTGGCAACCAAACAACCTGGTAATTCCTAAAAAGGAGTAGTAATTTGGCCGCGTTTCCGTCCAATTATACTACTTATTAATTGGCATTATAAAATTGTTGCATTTTGTATGTTTATTAATGCGAAAAGAATATTGCGCCCTGTGTTTTAACACCCTTATATAAAGGGTGTAATTGAGCTGGTGTCAAAATGTTATTCTGCTATAAGGTACTTATGCATTTGTGGGTTAAGTAAACAAAAAATTGCTGTAAATAAATCTTTCCAACAAATTCGTTGCAGTTTCGGTTATTTGCAGGATATAATTAGATTTGCACTTTCTCAACGATTTTGTTTTTATAAATGAGTTCAATCGAAATAACTAAAGACACCTACCTGATGTGGTATGAGTCTATGCTTTTAATGCGGAAGTTTGAAGAAAAAACTGGCCAGTTATACGGTCAGCAAAAGATCCGTGGATTTTGCCACTTATATATTGGGCAGGAAGCTGTTTTAGCCGGAGCCATGTCTGTAATAAGGCATGAGGACAGCTTAATAACCGCTTACCGCGACCACGCCCACGCATTGGCAAAGGGTACAAGCCCTAAAGCAGTAATGGCCGAAATGTATGGTAAAGCTACAGGTTGCTCAAAAGGCAAAGGCGGATCTATGCACATGTTTGATAAAGAGAACCACTTTTATGGCGGCCACGGAATTGTAGGCGGCCAGGTGCCTATGGGCGCGGGTATAGCCTTTGCCGAACAGTATAAAGGTACTGATAACGTAAACATTGCCTACATGGGCGATGGTGCAGTACGCCAGGGAGCCCTTACCGAAACTTTTAACATGGCTGCGTTATGGAAATTACCTGTAATTTTTGTTTGCGAAAACAATGGTTACGCCATGGGTACTTCGGTAGCGCGTACAACTATACAGCCCGACATTTACAAATTAGGCTTGCCTTATGGCATCCCTTCATCGCCGGTAGATGGTATGGACCCGGTAGCGGTACACAACGCTATGGATGAAGCCGTATCCCGCGCACGCCGCGGCGAAGGTCCAACCTTTTTAGAGATGCGTACCTACCGTTACAAAGGCCATTCGATGAGCGACCCGCAAAAGTACCGCACCAAAGAGGAGCTGGAAAGCTACAAATCAAAAGACCCTATTGAAGTAGTAAAACTAACTATACAAAAAGAAGGTTATGCTGACGACAAATGGTTTGAAGAAATTGATGCTAAAATAAAAGCACAGGTAGAAGAAGCAGTACAGTTTGCTGAAGAATCGCCATGGCCGGAAGCATCTGAATTATATACTGACGTATATGTTCAGGAGGATTATCCGTATATCCGCGACTAATACACTATATTTAAATATTAAAAACTATTCATCAAACAGTATATGGCTGAAGTAGTTAAAATGCCCAAAATGAGCGATACCATGACCGAAGGGGTATTGGCAAAATGGCATAAAAAAGTTGGCGACAAGGTAAAATCGGGCGATGTATTGGCCGAGATTGAAACTGATAAAGCCACTATGGATTTTGAATCGTACCAGGACGGTACCTTACTATACGTAGGTGTAGAAGAAGGTAGCGCCGTACCTGTTGATGCTGTTATAGCTGTTTTGGGTAAAGAGGGTGAAGATTACAAATCTGTTTTAGACGGTGCCGCTGCAGCTCCTGCAAAAACCGAAGAAAAGCCGGCAGCTGAAGAAGCTAAGCCTGCAGTTGCTGAAGATAAAAAACCCGCTGCTGCACCTGCTGCAAAACCTAAAGTTGATCTATCGAGCATACCGGCTGCGGTTATACGCATGCCGTTGTTAAGCGATACCATGACCGAGGGTACTATTGAAAAATGGTACTTTAAAGTTGGTGATAAAGTTAAAGCCGATGATGCTTTAGCCGATGTAGCAACCGATAAAGCTACTATGGAAGTAGTAGGCTACGAAGAAGGCACCCTGTTATACATTGGTGTTAAAGAAGGCGAAGCTGCACAAGTAAATGGTATTATTGCCATTGTAGGTAAAGAAGGTACCGATATAACCCCGTTATTGCAAGATAATGGAGGTGATGAGGAAGTAGCAGCAGAGAGTGGCAGTGGCAGTACTCAAACTGTAGCGCCTGACTCGACTGCAACATCCAACTCGACTGTTACTGCAACTGCTACATCTTCAACAGAAGACGATAGCCGTGTTAAGGCATCACCTTTGGCACGTAAGATTGCTAAAGACAAAGGCATAAACCTTAATGATGTAAAAGGATCTGCCGAAGGCGGCCGAATTATTAAAAAGGATGTTGAAGGGTTTACACCTTCGGCTAAGCCTGCTGACGCACCTGCAGCTCCTGCTCAGGAACAAGCAGCAAGCGCCGCTGCTGCCATACCTGCAAAAGTACCTGTTGTATTGCCAACCTTTACAGGCGAAGAGAAATTTACCGAGCGCAATGTTACGCAAATGCGTAAAGCCATCAGCCGCCGTTTATCCGAAAGCTTATTTACCGCACCGCACTTCTATGTGACCATGTCTATAGATATGGACCAGGCGATTGCTGCACGTGGTAAAATGAATGAGGTAGCACCGGTTAAGATATCATTTAACGATTTTGTGGTTAAAGCTGTAGCAGTTGCCCTAAAAATGCACCCTGCCATTAACTCATCTTTCCTGGGCGATAAGATACGCACCAACGAGCATGTACATATTGGTGTAGCTGTAGCAGTTGACGAAGGTTTGCTGGTACCTGTTATTAAATTTGCCGATGGAAAATCGTTAAGCCATATCTCGCAAGAGGTTAAGGAGTTTGCCGGTAAAGCAAAATCAAAAAAATTACAACCCGCCGAAATGGAAGGCTCAACCTTTACCATATCTAACTTAGGTATGTTTGGTGTAGATGAATTTACCGCAATTATTAACACACCAAATGCCTGTATATTGGCAGTAAGCGGTATACAAGCCGTGCCGGTTGTTAAAAATGGAGCCGTAGTGCCGGGCAACGTAATGAAGGTTACCCTAAGCTGCGACCACCGCGTGGTTGATGGCGCAATGGGTGCAGCATTTTTGCAAACACTAAAATCGTTACTGGAAGAGCCGGTAAGATTACTGATATAAAATTCCGATCTCGGATATCAAATCAAATAGCGATGAGTATAAACTCATCGCTATTTTTGTTTAATACCAATTGCTGCCTCCACGCGCTATAGCTCCTCGCAATGGCGGTTAATTTATTATCTTGCCATCATGCTAATTACTTTTGCTATACTTATCTTCATTTTTATTTTTTTTTCCAAAAGCAATAAAAAGCCCGCAACCAAGTGGGATACACCACAATTGAAGCAGTTGCTTACGCAGCATATTGATTTTTACAGCAACCTGAGTGACGCCGATAAAACCACATTTGAGCAAAGAGTAGAACGGTTTTTGACTGATGTGCGCATAGAAGGGGTGGGACTTGTAATTGATGATGCCGACCGTATTATGGTAGCCGCAAGCGCGGTGATACCCATTTTTGGCTTTAAAGATTGGAGCTATCGCAATGTTACCAATGTGCTTTTATACCCCGATACTTTTGATAAGGATTTTCAGTTTGAGGGTAATGAGGGCGAAGGCCGCAGTATATTAGGTATGGTAGGCAGCGGGTATATGAACGGGCAAATGATATTATCTCGCAACGCGTTGCTAAAAGGTTTTTCTAAAAACTCAGGAAAGGAAAATACCGGTATCCATGAGTTTGTGCACCTATTAGACAAAGCCGACGGTGCTACTGATGGTGTGCCCGAGGGCTTTTTACCTAATGAATTTATTGCACCCTGGATAAAAATGATGCACCACGAAATTCATAAGATAGAAGCCGGGCGATCAGATATTGATGTGTATGCCACAACCAACGAAGCAGAATTTTTGGCCGTAGCAGCCGAATGCTTTTTTGAAAAGCCCGACCAGTTCCAAACCAAACATCCACAGCTTTATGATATGCTGAGTAAGATATTTGGTCAGAACCCGGCCCGGGAGTAAATCAACTGTTATTACGTGTGCTTTAATTACTTATTCCTCGTCCTCTACTTTAGCAATAGCACCATTTTTACTTAACAGTTTGGCGCTTTCGGCCAGGCGGATAAACTCCGACCGGTAGCCTTCGGTATCATCGCCTTTGCCGGCACGGGCCGTGGCAATAGCATGGGCAAAGCTGGCTTTTTGCTTAAACTTAGAATCGCGCAGCAACATACCAACCTCTGCCACAGCCGATGCGAATTTAAAATCGGCCGATGTGCTGTTAAAATCCTTGGGCGTATCCATTACCACTGCCTGGCTCAGTTGGCTCGTAGATGATACCGGTTCTTTATACCTGAATTTAATGGTCATCATTTCGGGCGAGCCACTGGTTACCGGCTTGCTGTCGTTTTTCTGATATTTTAGCGGATCTACACTTATTATATAATCATCTTTTATGCCGGCGGGTATTATTTCGTAAAAAGCGGTAACCGTATGGCCGCTGCCCATATCGCCGGCATCTTTTTTATCGTCGTTAAAGTCTTCTTTATTTAGCAAGCGGTTTTCGTAACCCAGCAGGCGGTAAGCTTGTACCTTGGCAGGGTTAAACTCAATTTGCAGTTTCACGTCCTTTGCCACTGTAAACAGGGTGCTGCCAAATTCGCTTACCAGCGTTTTACGTGCTTCGGTAATATTATCAATGTATGCATAGTTGCCGTTACCTTTATCAGCAAGGGTTTCCATCTTACTATCTTTATAGTTGCCCATGCCGTAACCCAAAACCGATAGCGATATGCCGTTTTCGCGCTCTTTTTCAATCAGCTTTTCCATGTCATCATCGCTGCTGGCACCAACGTTAAAGTCGCCATCGGTGGTTAGTATAATGCGGTTGTTACCTTTTTTAATCAGGTTTTCGGCAGCAATTTTATAAGCCAGCTTAATACCCGCGCCGCCGGCTGTAGAGCCGCCGGCCTCTAAATTATCAATAGCATTTTTAATGGTCTCTTTTTTATCGCCACCTGTTGATGGCAGCACTACACCTGCGGCACCAGCATAAACCACCATGGCTACCTTATCCTGTGGGCGCAATTGATCTACCAGCATTTTTAAGGATGATTTTACCAGCGGCAGTTTATTAGCGCTGTACATCGATCCGGAAACATCTATTAAAAACACCAGGTTACTTGCCGGTAGCTTATCGCTGGCTATGGTTTTTGCTTTAAGCCCTATGCGTAACAGGCGGTGCTTAGGGTTCCACGGTGCCGACGAAAGCTCGGTATGGATGGCAACCGGATCGTTATTAACAGGGCCCGATAAATTATAGTTAAAGTAATTGATCATCTCTTCTATTCGTACGGCATCGGCAGGGGGTAGCTGGCCGTTATTAATAAAACGCCTTACATTGCTATATGATGCTGCATCCACATCGACCGAGAAGGTAGATATCGGCATGTTTTTAGCAGTATTAAAACCATTTTCGGTAATGCCTTTATAACTTTCGTCATTTCCCTCATCAATAGTAGCCCTCCCCCTGATAGCTATTTTTGCTGAAGAACCGGGAGTGCCAACAGTTAAACCGGCAACGCTGCCTTGTAGTGCTGAGTCATATGCACGCTGAGGCGCCATCATCATAACTGATGACACGCTACCCGTTACTTCCTTTCTTCGTTGTGTTCCATATCCCATTACTACCACCTCGTTAAGTGCACTGCGGCTTGGTGTCAGGCTAATATTTAGCTTGTCTTTTTTGCCCACCTTAACTATTTGCGTTTGGTAGCCTATAAAGCTAAACCGCAAAGTAGTTGTGCCGTCGGGTATGGTAATGCTGTACTCGCCCTTTATATTAGTTTGGGTGCCTAAACTGGTGCCCGGTATGCCTACGCTAACGCCGACTATTGGTAAATGATCGTCGGTGCCTGTTACTATACCGCTAATTTGGCGGCTGTTGTTAAGCTTAAACCCGGTTAAGCCTGCAGCCGTTAAAATGATGATGAATAAAAGCTTTCTCATAATTAGTTAGTTTTTATTGCAGGATGCGGGGAAAAGCAAATTTCCATAAGCCATTTAAAAATTTTATTTTGTGCGCTTTAATGAGTTTCTTCAGAAAACCAAATAAACCCGAGGACACCGCAGACGATATACTGGTAAATAGCTACCGCCAAAATGGCGACTTAGCTGTGCTGGGAAAACTGTATGAGCGCTATATGCCGCTGGTTTTTGGCCTGTGCCTAAAGTATCTTAAAGATGAAGAGCTTAGCCGCGATGCTGTAATGGGCATTTTTGAAGAACTGGTAGGTAAGGTAAAACAACACGAAATAAAACAATTCAGGAGTTGGTTATATGTATTGGCACGAAATTATTGCCTGATGCAATTAAGGGCCGATAAAAAATTACCGACTGTAGAACTGGACGATTTTATGGAATTCACCCCGGTTTTGCATCCTGTAGAAGATAATAGGGAAGCGGCACTACAGGCGCTGGAGCGATGTATCGAAAAACTGGTACCTGCACAGCAGCAAAGCGTAAGGTTATTTTACCTGGAAGAAAGGTGTTATAAGGATATCGCGGATACCACCGGCTTCACCATGAATGAGGTGAAAAGCTATATACAAAATGGTAAACGCAACCTTAAAATTTGTTTAGAGAAGAGTAGTGGAAAATAAACGGGCAAACATATCGCAAATACAGCAGTACCTTAATGGAGAACTGGATGCCAAAGCTATGCACCGCATGGAACGCGAGGCACAGGACGATCCGTTTTTAATGGATGCGCTGGAGGGTTATGCCGCCACTGGTGGTAACCAACAGGCTAATCTGGATATGCTATCGCAGCAATTAAACCAACGGGCTGATAAGAAAGAAAGGCGCATTATACCGTGGACCTATATATCTATTGCTGCCACGGTTTTAGGCTTTTTATTTGTGGTTGGCTTGCTGTATAAAAACAATGAACCGGTAAGCAGTAAACTGCAAGCTGCAAGGGTAGAACCATTGCAAAGCACAGACACTACTAAAGATATTACTGCGCCCATATTGGCCGATAAAGAAAAAGAGGTAGCAGCACTAAAGCCAAACGTTAGGCCATTTACCTCGCCTACTACAAAAAGCGTAAATACAGACAAAGGCATAGCCGTTCAAATACCTGCCGCAGGCGCCCCGTTAGGGCAAAACGAGATTGAGGTAGTTAAAGATAGCACTAGTGCCTTAGATGATCGCGTAATGGGCTATGTGGCTAAACAGAACACCGATAGTGCTGATATGCAACAAATGGTGGCCGTTAAAAAGCCGGTATATGTGCAGGTGTTGGCCTCCAAAGTTAAGGGCGTGCAAAAATCAGAGCCGCAAGGTAAAAGAAATGAGGGGTACTATCTTAACGGCGTAAGAATACCTACAGGGCAGTTAGAGGGCGTAGTGCTGAGCCATAACGATGGTGTGCCGCTACCAGGTGTTACGGTTAAGGTTGACGGCAGGGCAAAAGCCACCCAAACCGATGCAAATGGCAAATTTGTGTTGCCCGATGTAACCGCCAAAGATGTAGTATCGTTTGGGTATGTGGGCTACGATTCAAAAAAGCTAAGGGTAAATCCTAATGATAGCTTGCGGGTAGAAATGAATGCGTCTTCATCATCACTTAATGAGGTAGTAGTTACCAACGCAGTAAAGGCTTACCCTAAAAATGGCTGGGATGCCTTTAACGATTATATCAAAAAGAGTGGTATAGTGGCATTAGGCGATAAAACAGGCATCGTACAGGTTAAATTTACCGTCAACCCCAATGGCAACATTACCGGCGTTAAGGTAAGCCAAAGCCTAAATCAGGTAGCTGATGAAAAAGCAATTAAAATTATTCGCAACGGCCCGGCTTGGGTAGGTAGCGCCAAACCCGAGGTGATTACTGTTAATGTGGAATTTGAGAATTAAATAATCGCTAAATAAGAGAGGGCGACAGGTTTAAACCCGTCGCCTTTTTCATATCAATACACTTAGTTATTTCTTGTTCTTATCGTAGTATGCAAATACCTTTTGCAATAATGGCGAGGTGCGCGCCGATAAGTTTTGGCGGATGTTTAACTCCTCTTGGGCTATTTCTACAAATAAACCGCTGATAGCTTTTTGGGTAACATAGTCGCTTATATCCGGGTTAACTTTGGTTACCAATGGTATTTTATTATAGGCTGCGGCGGCATCGCTGTAGTATTTGGTAGCATTTACCTTGTTTAAGCTGGCTTGTACAACCGGTTTAAAGCTGGCGGCTAACTGCATGGTAGTAGTACGTTTAAAATACTGAGTAGCGGCATCCTGGCTGCCTAATAAAATGTTGGTTACATCGGTTAACGTCATTTGTTTAATGGCATTAACAAATATGGGTTTGGCTTTACCTGCAGCATCTTCGGCAGCGCGGTTAAGCGATAGTATCACATTGTCGGCAAGTTTGCCTAAACCAATACTGCGCAGCGTGCTTTCAACCTTTTGTGCCTCAGGCGGGAAAAGTATTTTTACCGCGGCATTGGAAAAAAAACCATCAACAGCCGATAGTTGATCCGAGCTTTTGCCGGTGCCTATCTGCAGGGCCTCTTTAAGGCCGTTGTTTATTTCTAAAGTTGTAGGGTTTCCGTACTGGTTTATAGTGCTTTGTGCTACCTGGTTAAGGGTGTCGCAGCCCGATAAAAGTACAAACAGCAAAGGGATAAGGATAAGGATTTTTTTCATGCGATACCTTGAGCAAAAGTACTGCCAAGATGTGCAATGCTTTTACCAGTGCCTTACCAGCATAAATACCAGCCCGGCAATTAATGCCGATATAGGTATGGTAATTACCCATGCCCAAACAAGGTTAATGGTAACGCCCCAGCGTACCGCCGATACACGCTTAGTTAAACCAACCCCAATGATAGATCCTGTAATGGTGTGTGTTGTAGAGACAGGTATGCCAAAACGTTCGGTTATAAATAAGGTTACCGCACCAGCTGTTTCGGCACTTACGCCCTCAAGCGGGGTTATTTTGGTTATTTTAGATCCCATTGTTTTAACGATCTTCCAACCGCCAGACATGGTACCCAGCGCTATAGCGGTGTAACAAGCCAAAGGTATCCAATCGGGCATTGGGGCCGTGTTGGTTATTATTTTGGCAGCAACAAGTGTTACATATAAAATACCCATTACCTTTTGTGCATCGTTGGTGCCGTGTGCAAAGCTTAATGCCGCGGCCGATACCAGTTGCAGGCGTTTAAACCAACGCTCGGCTTCAACTGGTTTGGCCTTTTTACACAGGTGTAATATAAGTATAGTAATAAAGTAAGCTATTATTAAACCAATAAATGGTGCCAGTACAATGTAGGCTATAATGGTAAGTATGTAGTGTAAATTAACCGCATCAAGACCGTGTGCACCTAATGTAAGCGCGTTGGTAATACCTGCGCCCGCAAAGCCACCTATAAGCGTGTGCGATGAGCTGGATGGTATACCAAACCACCAGGTAGTTAAATTCCAGGTGATGGCGGCGATTAGGCCGGCCAGTATAACGTGCATGGTAATAAATTCTTCGTGCACAATTTTAGCTACGGTGTTAGCTACTTTGTGGTCTTTTATAAAGAAGTACGCGGCAAAGTTAAATACAGCCGCAAGCAATACCGCCTGGAAAGGTGTAAGCACTTTGGTTGATACTACTGTAGCTATAGAGTTGGCAGCATCGTGGAAGCCATTTGTATAATCAAATATCAGCGCAAGGGCAACAACAGCAACTAAGAGGGTGGTAACCATTTAATTAATGATAAGGGTTTGCTTAGGCGTTTTTAACTAATATAGATTCCATTACATTGGCAGCATCTTCGCACATATCTGTAGCGGTTTCTAAAGCGGCTAATATCTCTTTATATTTTATTAGGCGTATAGCGTCTGTTTCGTATAAAAACAAATCGGCAACGGCACGGTCAAACACATAGTCGGCCTGGTTTTCAACGCTGTTAATACGAATGCACGAGTCGGCAATGGCGCGCACATTTCTTAAGTCTTTCAGTTCTCTTACTGCTTTTTCCAGATCGCCGCTGGCTTGCAATATCAGGTCAGATAGTTTACGTATGTGCTCGTTAAAATCGTCGATTTTGTACAGGTTCATGCGGTTTGCAGCACCGTGTATATAATCGGCAACATCGTCAATAGCTGTTGCTAAAGCGTGTATATCTTCGCGATCAAACGGGGTGATGAAGTTTTTACCAAGCTCCAGGTATATCTGGTGAGTAAGCTCGTCGCCTTTGTTTTCCAGTTTATCAATCTGCCTGAACAATTCGTCCTGCGTAGCAGGATTGGTTGAGTTTACGGCCTCTACTAAAATAGTAGCCATAGTAACTACGTTACTTGCTGCCTGCTCAAATAAAGGGAAGAATGTTTTTTTATCCTTTGGGACAAAGTACTGGAATATACTGTTTAGTGACATCGGCGTATTAAATTTTGGTAAAGGTACGCTTGCAATGTTAAGTTAATGTTAACTTTTTAAAACAGGTATATTAGGAAATGGTAAACTTTGCTTCGCTTTTTGCAGCGTAAAACCGAAAGTTGAGCCCATACCTTCGGTGCTGCGCACATTAATGGTTTGCTGGTGGGCCTCCATAATATGCTTTACAATGGCCAAGCCCAGCCCCGATCCGCCAATTTGCCTCGAGCGGCTGGTATCGGTACGGAAAAACCGTTCGAACAAACGTGGCAGGTATTTCTCTTCAATACCTACACCGTCATCAGTAACCTCTACCAGCACCTGTTCGTGCAGCGTAAATATACTTACGGATGTGTTGCCGCCTTCTTTACCATATTTAAAAGAGTTATCTATCAGATTAACCAGCACCTGCCTTATTTTTTCGCGGTCGGCATTTACATAAATACCGTCATCATACTTTTGCTTAAAGGTTAGCTTAATATTGTGCTGCCTGGCTTTCATCTCCAGCGATTCAAAAACCTCTTTTATCAGGTCGTTTATTTTAAACTTGCTGTAATTAATAGGTATCTCGCCCGATTCCAGTTTAGATATTTCGTCAAGGTCTTTGATCAGGTAACTCAGGCGGTCAACGTTTTTGGCGGCTTTATCTAAAAAGTTAGCGGCCATTTCCGGGTCTTCAAAACCATCGTCTTGCAGGGCCTCAATATAACCTTGTATAGCAAAAAGCGGGGTTTTAAACTCGTGCGATATGTTGGATAAAAAATCGCGGCGAAATTTTTCCTGCTTGCGCAACTCATCTATCTCGCTCTTTTTTTGGATGGCCCATTCTTTTACTTCCTGCTCCACATCGTTAATAGGGTCGGCGCTAACATGCTCGCCAAGTGCATCGCGCAGGTCGCGGCCAAGCTTAAGGTTATGTATAAGCTTATATATGAGTTTAATTTTTGAGTAAACGTATTTTTCTATAAGATAATAAAAAACAATATAACTGGTAACAAAGCTTACAAAAAAGGTGATAGCCATATCGTACCACTTGTGCTGAAAGTAGTAGTTTACTGCCGATAGCGTAATAGCAACAGCAGCGGCATTTATAAGAATGAGTACACGCAACTTCATAGCATAAAGTTAGCGTTTTGGCAGATATAATTTGGTAAAACCCGTAGCTAAAAAACAGCCGTATAGGTTATCTTTTTGTTAAGCCAATAAGATGATTATTATTTATCTTTTTAATACAGTAACTATATTCCAAGGCCTTGTCAGGAGGGCCTGTCCGGGCTAATTACTTTGTCACTTCTGCAGTTACAAGAACGGTGGCTTCATCGCCCATGGTAAGGCTGTTACCGCCAATACCAAAATCGGCACGTTTTATTTTAAAGCTGCCTTTAAAGGTGCTCGTATTGCCATTTGGGGTATAGCTAAAAGGCACATCTACTTGTTTGGTTTTGCCTTTTATAGTTAAGTTAAATTGCCCTACGTAATTGCTGCCCTTTTGCTTAAACCCAACCGACGACATAATGATCTTTGGGAATACAGCGGTATTAAAGTAGTCCTCGCCCCGCAGGTGTTCGTCGCGTAGGTTGTTATCAGTATTTATAGTGGTAGCGTCAACAGTAGCATCAATATTACTGGCGGCTAAATTTGCCGGGTCAAACTTAATATTGGCTTGCAGGCCGCCTAATTTGCCCCCGGTTTTTATACCCAGGTTTTTGATCTCGAATGTGATGGCCGATTTGCTTACATTACTTTCTACTTGTGCAAAAGCGGTATTTACTATTATTAATAAGGCTATTGCCAGCAAATATCTTTTCATTCCTGATATGACGTGTTTTTGTGTGGGAGGTTTAACCGCATGCGTTTATTAAAATTCTACATGTGCCCTTAACGAGAAGACGTTAACCGGTCCTCTGTCTTTATTATAAGCCGGATTGGCTATAAACTGGTAATCGGGTGTTAACCAAAGTTTGCCCTGGTAGGCGTTTATCTTGTAATATAACTCGGCAACCAATTCGGTGCTATAATTTAATTTGCCATCGCCAATAATAAAGCCGTAACCACCTGCGGCCAAATATTCCTGATGTGGTTTTGATATACCATTACCTACAAAGGCAAGGCCTAATTCATCATCCTTGCGGCTCCATGATGCGCCCTTAAGGACCGCCCCTAAACTTACCGAGCGGTCAATTTCAGTAAAGGCCCAAGTCTCGGTTTTGCCATCGTTATAGCTTGCTTTGGCAAATACGCCAAAATCCTTGCTAAGGTATTGGTCGGCGCTTATACCAAAACCATATTTGTGGCGGCCATATTGTATATCGGTATTAATATCGGGTGCGGTAGGGTTTTGTGCAATAGCATTTCGGTATATGCCCATTTTGCCATTATTGCGAAAGCCTAATACCCTAATTGTACCCTTTTGGCCGTTAAGCATAAAGCGTTTTTCATACTCCAGTGTTTGGGTGTTGGCTTTACCCAGGCGTTGATCCCAAATAGCACCGTTTGCCTGCGTAGTGGTCATGGTGAAGGCAAAACGCAGCGCCCAGGTTGGCTGACCAAGTTCGGCCATGGCGCCCATTACATAACCGCGGGTATTGGCCGGGTAGTCCCAGGCAGCATTATCCATTAAACTCCAGTTCATAAATTGCGAGCGGGCATCGTGGCTAAATTCGTTGCCGTCAAAAAAATCGGCCATGCCAAATTTACCTACTGTAACATTGAAGTAGCGTTTGCTTTTAAGCCCGGCCAATTGGTTTACGTCATCGGTAAGCGTGTCTTTGTCAGTTCCCCACTCAAAATTTTGGCTAAAGTACAGGCGGGCAATGTATATTTTAGGTTCGGCACCACCTACCCTAAAGGTTTCGCCATTGGGGAAACCGGCTATGCCCAGTGTTTTGCTAAGGCCGGCGCCGCCACTCATTTCGGGGTTAAAGTATGCCGAAGCGCCTTTCCATAAACGTGCACCGCCAAAAAAAGTAGTGGTAAGCGATGTTTGCGTTTCTGATGCTGTTGAAAGGCTGTTTGCCCCGGTATAATCGGCGCTAAACGATGGCTTGTATTGGGTAATAACCGTTTGCTGGAAATGGAAATTAAAGCGTTGGTTTTTAATGGTATCCTGTGCGTTGGCAAACTTTGCAAATAATATTAAAGTGAAAAGCGAAAGTAAAGTTTTATTCATGCTGATGGAACGATAGAATATAGGATTTTAGTTTATTAGTAATGTATTTAATTGTTAGCTTGTTATAGAACTTGTTAAGTAATAAAATAAACTTGTACTTTTATCAGCCAGCATTTACCTTATAGCAGATATTATTATGCCTATTGCCGACAAAAGTATTAAAGTTTTTAGATATGATATTAATGCTTTAAGAGCGCTTGCCATATTGGGCGTTTTGCTATTTCATTATAAAATACCACATTTTGCAGGCGGCTTTGCAGGGGTTGATGTTTTTTTTGTGATATCGGGCTATTTAATGAGCAAGATCATTATTACAGGCGTTAATAATGGATCATTTTCGGTTTTAGACTTTTACGGCAAGCGTGTAAAACGCATCATTCCTGCTTTAGTTTTCGTGATCGGTATAATTACCCTTGCGGGTTTCTTTTTTTATTTCCCGATTGATTATCAGCTTAACGAGTTAAATGCAGCTGCCAGCCTGACATTTTTATCAAACATATTATATTTTAAAACCACTAACTATTTTGCCACTGGTGCAGACGATAATATATTATTGCATACCTGGTCACTATCGGTAGAGTGGCAGTTTTATTTACTTTATCCTTTTTTGATCATCGGGTTAAATAAGCTGATCAAAAACAAAGCAGCATTTTTTGCCCTGTTTACAGCCGTTACCTTAGCCATTTTTTTAGGTGCCATCAAATACACTAAAATTGATGCTACAGGGTCGTTTTATTTGCTACCCAGCCGTAGCTGGGAGATGTTTTTTGGCGGTATAGCTTTTTTAGGCGAAGGTTACTTAAAAGAGTTTAAGTATAAAAAGCTTTTTGCCCTACTGGGTTACGCATTAATAATATTTTGCCTCATGTTTTTTAGGAGTGCCATGCCCTGGCCCGGCAAATACACTTTTGTTCCTGTTTTTGCAACAGCAGTTGTTATACTTTGCAACTATAACAACTTTACTTTTCTAAAGCACGAAAGTATACAGTTTATTGGCCGCATATCGTACTCATTGTACCTATGGCACTGGCCTTTATATGTAAGCGCACAGTATTTAGGGGTGCGTATGGGGCCGTTATCAACTACCGTATTAATATTACTTTCAACAGGTATGGCCTACGTATCTTACCATTTTGTAGAGTCAGTGCCTTTTAAAAGCAATCTACGCGTAATAAGCTGCGCGGCTGCCTGTGCGTTACTTGCTTTTTGCTTTAGTAGTTATAACCTTAATTACATAGCATTTAAACCTAAGGCGGTTGTTTTATCAGGCTACAGGCAGTTGCGCGCAGATGAACGCCGCGAGCAATATAGTACTGATGTATGCTTTATTACCAGTAAAACAGCAAGTAAATTAAATAAAAGCTGCCTTGCTATTGATGCACAAAAGCATAACGTACTACTAATTGGCGACAGCCATGCCGCCCAATATTCGGCATCGCTGCGCGAGGCTTTGGTGTCAAAAAATATTAATTTACTACAGGCCACCGCCAGTGGGTGTTATCCGTTTGTAAGGCCTAATGGTTTAACCCGCTGCAAAAGTATAATGGAGCATATTTACAAAGATTTTATTGTTAATAAACAAAACAAAGTTGACGGGGTGTTCCTGTCTGCCAATTGGATAAACACAGTAACAGGTAAAGATTCATCAGGCCTGATAAAAGACCTGAACAGTACTATCGATTACTTCGAAAAATACCACATCAAGGTAATCATCATAGGGCAAAACGAAACCTATACCATGACTTATCCCTTGTTGGCTGCCCGCGAAACACAATATAATATTAGCATAAGCCGCAAATACCTTAATCAGAATGCTGCTAAGATGGATGCATTTTTAGCTAAACATTTTAAGCCTAACTATATATCCGTTTATAACTATGGGGCAACGCCGCCTTCATCTGCAAACTATAGCCCCTACATGTCTGATAGAAATCATTTTAGCAAATACGGGGCCGATTTGACGGTTAAAAGGATATTGGCTGATACCACTACCGCTAAATTTTTAAGCTACATTAATAGTAATACGGCGGCAGCAAATTAGGCGCCTACTTCGGTATAAAACTGTTGCAGGTAGCTTTCCATAAAATTATGCCTTTGCTGTGCCAGTGCTTTGCCTGTTGCAGTGTTCATTTTATCTTTTAGCAGCAACAGCTTTTCGTAAAAATGGTTAATGGTAGGCGCGGTGGTATTTTTATACTCTTCCTTGCTCATATTTAAATTAGGCCTTAGCTCCGGATTGTATATTTCGCGGCCTTTAAAGCCACCATAAGTAAAGGCACGGGCAATACCAATTGCCCCAATAGCATCCAGGCGGTCGGCATCCTGTACTATGGCTAATTCGGGCGAGTGAAAAGTGACTTTGTCAAAACCGGCTTTGAACGACATATGCCTAATGATCTGCTGTACATGGGTAACGGTCTCTGCTGGCAGGCGTATGCTTTCTAAAAAGCGGCCAGCTGTAGCAGGGCCTATCTCTTCATCTCCATTATGGAATTTGCTGTCGGCAATGTCGTGCAGCAATGCGGCAAGTTGTACCACCAATATATCGCATGTTTCGGTTTGGGCTATGAGCTTAGCATTGGTGCAAACGCGCTGTATGTGCCACCAGTCGTGGCCGCCTTCGGCATCTTTTAGGGTTTGCTGCACAAAGGTTACGGTTTGGTTAATAATGCCGGCGTTATCCATTACTTGCTTTTTTGCAAATATATTACGCCGGCATTATAATCCGTATTTATTTTCCTTAAGCAGCTTCTTTAACGTTTATTAGTTCCATCAGTTCTGTTTCCAGTATATCGGCTATCTGGAAAAGCCGCTCCAACGTTATTTTGGTATAGCCCAGTTCAATTTTACTGTAAGCGTTTTGCGAAATGTGCAGCTTGGCTGCCAGGTACTCCTGTGTGTAGTTCAGCGTTTCGCGCTTATTACGAATGTTGTAGGCAACTTCTTTTACTTTCATATCCCAGGTCTTCATTAATATTATAACTGTATTGGCTATACTAACGAGGTTTTACAACCTGCGGATTTATAATTTTTTAGTTTTTGTGAAATTTTTTTTCGAAAATGATACGACAGGTGAAAATGCCGTAACGGAACCTACAACTTGCTGTAAGGGTTTCCGTAATTATTTGGCATCGTATTTAATCACCACTGCCGGTAACAAAGTTGCCGAATTAAGTGGCATTTGATCTAACGATACAATTGGTTTGCGGTTTTTATAGTATGCGTAGGCTGCATTTTGCACCTCTTCCAGCCCCGTAGCCGGATTACGGAAACTGATAGAAAAAGGCAAAATAAAATCGTGAAACTTCTCTTTATTAGGTATTATCCATTTTTTTGATGATTTCTTAAGTGCCTCAATAGCAGGCAGCGTAAGCAGGTAATCATCGGCGTAGTAAATCACTATTTTTTGTACGTTACCGTTTAAATCGGCAGTAAACTTAATAATTGCCATACCGGTGGCCTTTTTCTTGATGATATCGGGGCTAACGGTTAAGCTATCTTTAAAAAAGCGGTCCATAACACTACCACCACCCTGAAAAGGAAATGCCAGTGCACCTTCCTGCGCTTTACAGTAAACAGTTGATAATAAAAGTAATAACGTGATCAGCTTCTTCATTTAGTCTTCTTTTGGTTCGCGTTTGCTGCCTTCATACAGCTCATATTCAAATAAGCGGCAATCTAATTTGCCATTGTAAAACTCAATTTTGCGGGCCGCCTTTAAACCTATTTTTTTAGCCAGATCGGCGTTGCCCGTAAATACGTAGCCACGGTACCCCAAGCATTTCTTTTTAAGGTAGTCGCCCATTCGCTTATAAGTTATTTCCAGTTTGGTGTGCACGCCTAAACGTTCGCCATACTCGGGGTTAAACATTACAATGCCCGGCTCTTGTGGTACTTCTGTATCTTCAAAATCACAAACGTAAAAGTCTATTAAATGTTCTACACCGGCAGTATTTGCGTTCTTTCGCGATATATCAATGGCATCCTCAGATATATCGGTAGCTATAATTTTAAATCCTAAAGCCTTCTTGGCTTTATCTTTAAGTTTACGACGTTCTACAAAAAACACCTGTTCATCATAGCCCATAATATGCATAAAGCCATAATTCATCCGAAATAGCCCCGGGTGTTTATCGGTTGCCAGCAATGCAGCTTCTATAGCTAAAGTGCCTGAGCCACACATCGGGTTAATAAAAGTGCTGTTTCTGTCCCAATTGGTTGCCATAATGGTTGATGTAGCCAAGGCTTCAAGCATTGGGGCCTTGCCCGGTATTTTACGGTAGCTGTGCTTGGCCAGAGTTTCGCCCGATGTATCAATGTAAATGTCGGCCTTGTCATCCTGCCAATATAGGCTGATAACGGTTTTGTTAGCATCCGCACCCGAGTTGGGGCGTATGCCTTTTTGCGCTTTAATACGATCTACAATAGCATCTTTAACCTTTACATTGGCAAAAAGCGGGGTTAGTATATGCTCGTTGTTCACATTTGATGTTACCGAAAAATAGCCGGTAAAGTCAATTAGTTTTTCCCATTCTATTTGTACTAATTCGTCGTAAAGCTGCTTCGGATCCGCCGCTTCGAAGCTCTTTAGCAGGTAAAGTACCTGGCTTGCACAGCGTAAATTAAGGTTTAAGGCTATTGTATCAGTTACAGTCCCCTGTAATTCAACTCCGGTTTGAAAAACGCGTGTTGGTTTAAAGCCCAATGCTTCAACTTCCTGCTGCAGGTAAGGCGAAAGCCTTTTGTTGCAGGTAATAATGATTTTACTCTCGGTGTGGAAAACTTGCATAATAATTTTGCGAATTTATGAATTAAATACGCCCCATTTTAAATTCATACTATTAACTTTACATTTTAAACATTTTCTGCAATTATGGAAGTTAAAGGTAAAGTACATGAAGTATCGGCAACACAACAGGTTACCGAGTCGTTAAAGAAGAGAGAACTGATACTTGAATACATCGAGAACCCTCAATATCCCGAGTATTTAAAGTTTGAAGCTATACAGGATAGGTGCAATTTATTGGACAATGTTAAGGTTGGCGACGATGTTGAAGTGTTCTTTAACTTAAGGGGCCGCCCCTGGACTGATAAATCGGGCAAAAAATCTTATTTCAACTCGTTGCAGTTGTGGAAGATCAACGCTTTATCAAGCGCGGGCAGTGCTTCGGCACCAGAGTATGCAGCCCCTGCCGATATCAGCTCAAGCCCTGATGACGACGATCTGCCGTTTTAATTAGTTATCAACTTAAAATACAAAGGCCTTTCATTTATTAAATGAAAGGCCTTATTTATTATTGATTTTATTGGGGAAGGTGATACTTAATCTTCTTTAACAATGCGCTTAACGGCAATATCTGCACCTTGCTTAACCTGCAGGTAGTAAATGCCATTCATAGGCAGGTTTACTTTCTTGATAAAATCTCCTGCAACAGCCTTGTCGGTCCACAACACTTTACCATCGCTATCGCTAAGTTTTACGTCCGCATTGGCTTTAAGTGTAAGGTTAAAACTAAAGGTAGTTTTCCCGGTAGAAAATTCAGGCGTAAGGCTCAGGTCGTTTAAGGTTAATGCGGCTTTTTCAACGCCTGTAATGCTTTTTAGTTTTTCCTTCGGCGCATCAGATACCCTAAAGCTGATGTGTGTACTAATGCCATCATTGTCTGTATTTATATAGTTAAAGTTTTGGGTATTGCGGCGGTTAAACTCAAAACGATCATTTAGATCCCTTTTCATCATAATATCGCGGTTAACGTTCATCTTAAGCTGCGGTTGCATTTCAAACTTATAATCAAATGCACCGGCGGGACCATCGGTGTTGTCAGATCTTTTTATATTATAAGTAAAAGTTTTGCGGGTACTATCGTTAACATCCATTTTTGATAGCATTGGTAAATCATCGCCATCACTCATATCGCGCTCTATTACTACTTCACGCGTTTTGCCATCTCCCTTGCTTCTTTTCTTAATAACAACCTGATTATTGCCTTTGTTACCATCGATTTTAATGTAGGTGGGTGGCAGGTTATTTATCTCGGAAAGGGCATCTTTTCGCTCCTGATCTGTAAGTTTTTTTATGTCTTTACCGTTTATGGTAGTGTCGCCATTAATAATTTTTATTTCGTAACTTTTTTGATTTTGGGCCAGCACTAAAGGTGGTAAGCCTAATATGGCTATTATGCTTAACGCAAATATAAATTCGAAGCCGGGTTTTAATAATTGCTTTTTCATTGCTGTACGATTTGAGGTTTAGAGCTCAAAAATAGGAAATGGTTATTAATCAATTTGTTAAATGCTTTTATATAATTTGTTAAAATTTGTTAAAAGGCATCATTGTCCGGGTAATTAAAATAATTTTGTTTTGGATTTAACATGAAAATAAAACGCTTTGGTTTATTGATAGGATTAATGGGCTTTGCCTTGCTGGGCATTGTGGCTATGCAATTGTATTTTTTGCGCCAATCGTACCAGTTACAATCCGAACTTTTTAACAGTAATGTAAACGAAGCCTTAAACAGCGTAGTTAACAAAGTAACCAAGCAAGACGCGCTTAACTTTTTAAATGCACGTTTACAGCACGAACAAAAAAAACTTTTTAGCCAAAACCTACCCGAAAGAAAAACTGAAATAAGTATAAATGGCACCAAAACCACTATAGATGTCATTAAACTAAAAAAGACTCAAAGCAGGCGCGAGCGTAAGTTAGCCATGTTGCGCGATAGCTTAAAGCGTATGATCATGCATAAAAAGATGGATGATGAGCTGGCCGGGCTTGTACAGCAAGGTACCGTAAACCTGCGCATACGTATCGAAGAATTTACTGATGAGTTTGGCGATGTACATGGCCGCTTTATCCCCGAAATTGTTAAAACCCCTGCTCACCCGGTAAAAAAGAAGCTTTATAAGTACGATACCTTACGCTATACCTATGTAGACCCGCAGTTTGGGCCGCAAATTATATCGGTTGCTAACCTTAACCCTTTATGGGTACGCAAGCAGCAACAGTTGCAAAAGGAGAAGCAGTTTGAATTGGTGAAAAAAATGCTGGAGACAGATTCGTTAGAAAATGCACCGCAGGATAGAAAGAACCAAAGTGTGATTGCTAACCTTGCCGAAGAATACCGTAAATCAAACGAACCCCTTACCAATCGAATCAACAACTTTTGGATAGACTCATTGCTTCGTTTTGAATTACATAACAGGGGTATACTTTTGCCATATGATTACGAAGTAACCACCGCCAACAGCGATTCGCTCATATTCTCCAGTGCAATGGATACCCAGGGCAAAAAGCCCGTGTTTACCGATGCAAACACATTTCAGAAAGCTATTTTTAGTAACGAGGTTATAAATGATCCGGGTAAGATAAAAATATTCTTCCCCCAAAAAACCTCATTTATTTTAAGCAACATGACGGCCTCTATAGGTACCACCGGCGGCCTGTTGTTTGTGTTGATATTTTGCTTTGGATATACCATATTCTCTATACTAAGACAAAAGAAAGTGTCGGAAATGAAGATGGATTTCATCAACAACATGACACATGAGTTTAAAACCCCTGTATCAACCATTATGATAGCCAGCGAGGCTTTAAAGGATGATGAGATAGCACAGGATAAAACACGGGTAGCAAGGCTGGCCAATGTTATTTACGAAGAGAATGTAAGGTTGGGAAGCCATATAGAGCGGGTGTTAAATATTGCCCGTATAGAGAAAGACGACTTTAAGCTGGATAAAAAGCCGCTGGATGTTAACGAAATGATAACGGTTGTTATTGATAGCATGCAGCTTAAACTACAAAAGAACAATGCAATAACCAACCTGCATTTAGATGCTGAGAATGCCGTAGTTATTGCCGACGAGCTCCATTTTTCGAACGTATTGTATAACCTGGTTGATAACGCCATAAAATACAGCAACGGCAGCCCCGAGATAGATATTAGCACCGCTAACAAAAACGGCAATATTGTTATCAAAGTAGCCGATAAAGGTATTGGCATGAACCGCGATCAGCAGGCAAAAATATTTGAACAGTTTTACCGTATACCTACAGGCAACTTACACGATGTTAAGGGGTTTGGCCTGGGCCTAAGCTATGTAAATACGATAGTAAAAAGGCTGGAAGGCACTATTAGCGTACGGTCTGAAAAAGAAAAGGGCTCGGAGTTTGAGTTAAGATTCCCTGTTGCTTAAACCATATCATGAAAAAAATATTACTAGTTGAAGACGACCCTAACCTTGGTTTATTGCTACAGGATTACCTGCAGCTAAAAGGTAAGTTTGATGTGGTTTTATGTAAAGATGGGGAAGAAGGCCTGCGTGCTTTTACCAAAAACAGCTATGATTTACTAATATTAGATGTAATGATGCCCAAAAAAGATGGTTTTACATTGGGCAAAGATATACGTAAAATAAATGCCAATGTGCCCATTATTTTTGCGACCGCAAAAGGGATGATAGAAGATAAAACACAGGCATTTAACCTTGGTGGGGATGATTATATAACCAAGCCATTTAGAATAGAAGAATTACTGTTGCGCATTAACGCACTATTAAAGCGTGCAGACAGCCCCGAGAAAAAGGCTGATGAAAACCCTACGCAGTTTAAATTGGGTAGCTACAACTTCGACTATACATCGCAATTGATCACCCGGGGCGAGGCATTTCAAAAGCTATCCACTAAAGAAGCCGAATTGCTGCGCCTGCTTTGCTTGCGCAAAAATGAAGTGCTTACCCGCGAAGAAGCCTTGCTTAATATTTGGCACGACGATAATTACTTTAACGGACGTAGTATGGATGTTTTTTTAAGCAAGATACGTAAGTATCTGAAAGACGACTCCTCGGTAGAGATCATTAATGTGCATGGAAGGGGCTATAAGCTGCTGATCAATTAGTATTTATAATATAGGTGCAGCGTATCAGTACTATACTATAATAGATTTTCCAGATCATCCAAGTCTTTTGACCTGCCTGAGGTTTTTTTTGCTTGGATCAGATTGTTTAAATGTATTGTTCTTATTTCTAATCCATCATCCTTAAAAAAAACGGAATTATCAAAACACTCATTAAAGTTAAGGCCAAGCACACTAACCATTATATCTATAGCCACAGGAGGCCTTCCAAATGTAAAAACATCAATTGCAGTATCTGATAAAAACTTTTCTTCGCTCATGTCAAATACAGGCATTCCAAAATGTAAAAAGGCTAATTGAATTTTCTTATAATTAGCGAGTGTTCTTTCAACCCAAATATCCATATCGCCAGTAGTTCGTGGATAGCCATGCAGTATTACCGAATATCCGCCAACCAGAATATATCTTACTTTATTAATATTTAGAGCATTAATAAAATCCCTGAAATCTTCTTTAAATATATTGCCCATTAGTTATTTCTGGCTCTGCAACTAAATATAGTACGATCCATTTTGGGTGGGTTATCTTCAGGATAGTTAAATGCGATGCTGTTTAAATAATTGGCAATCTTGAGTCTTTCCTGCCATGGCAATAATTTATAGTAAGCCGCATGGTTAGATGCTTCTTTAGCGGTTTGGGCCTTAAAAGCGGTTCTGTCTAAACGATATTCGCTCATAATTCAAATATACTTCAAAAATCATAACCCTTGTAACAACTTTGTTAAAGCCTTGCGAATATTTTATAGCTAAAATTAAATAAGTTTGTTTTGTTGTTTTACTAACTGACTGACTTATATGAAATTAAAATTACTTTATGCCTGCATGACCATAACGGGCATGGCAGGAACCGCATTTGCACAAGAGACCGTTGACCAGGCGGCCGTTGCAAAAATCCGCGAAGAAGGGTTAAACCACTCCAAGGTTATGGAAACCGCTTTTTACATTACAGATGTTGCGGGCCCGCGTTTATCCGGCTCACCGGGTTTAAAACGTGCGCAGGAATGGGCTGTAAATCAATTAAAAACATGGGGTTTAGTTAACGCTAAATTAGAGCCTTGGGGCAAGTTTGGTAAAGGCTGGGAGGTTCAAAAAAATTATGCGGCTATTACCGTTCCGTATTACCATGCTATAATAGCCATCCCTAAAGCCTGGACACCGGGTACTAATGGCGCTATAAAAGGCGAAGTGGTTTTAGTAAAAGCCGATACCATTACCGATCTTGACCAGTACAAAGGGAAACTTGCAGGTAAAATTGTAATGTTTGATACTAAAACTAAAGTAGCCCAATCATTTAAAGCGGATGCATCGCGTTATACTGACGAAGAACTGCAAAAAATGGCTGATGCGAAGCCACAGCCGGCGGGAGCTCCACGCCCGGCGTTTGATCAAAATTCGCCACAGTTTGCTGCCATGCGCCGTATGAGAGCTATGCGCGCTGCTATTGGCGATTTTTTCTTAAATGAAAAAGTTGGTTTGGTATTAAGTATTGCCCGCGGTAGCGATGGAACAGTATTTACAACCAACGGAGCATCATATGCAGATACCGCCAAAGCAGTAGCGCCCGAACTGGAAACCAGCAGCGAGGACTACCTGCGCATTTTGCGCTTAGTTAAGGCAGGCCAAAAGGTTGAATTGGAAGCAGACATAAAAACCCAATTCTTTACCGATGATTTGCAAGGCTATAACGTAATTGCCGAAATACCGGGTACCGATAAAAAATTAAAAGAGCAGGTAGTAATGATAGGCGGCCACTTTGATTCGTGGCATGCGGCTACAGGCGCTACAGATAATGCAGCGGGCAGTGCTGTAATGATGGAAGCTGTGCGTATATTAAAAGCTATTGGCTTTAAACCAAAACGTACTATTCGTATTGCATTGTGGAGCTCAGAAGAGCAAGGTTTATTTGGCTCTCGTGGCTATGTTGCGGCCCATTTTGGCGACCCTAAAACTATGGAATTGAAGCCGGAGCAGGCAAAGCTTGATGCTTATTATAACCTGGATAACGGTACCGGTCAAATACGCGGTATATACTTGCAGGGCGACTCTGCGGCTGGCCCGTTATTCAAAACCTGGTTAGAACCATTTAAAGACCTTGGCGCAGCTACTGTTACTATAGGTAATACCGGCGGTACAGATCACCTTTCGTATAACGCGGTGGGTATACCGGGCTTCCAGTTTATACAGGAGCCTATTGACTACGGTACTCGTACACACCATAGTAACCAGGATACCTACGATCGCCTGATAGAAGACGATTTGAAACAAGCTGCTACCATTATAGCATCGTTTGTATATAATACATCCGAGCGTAAAGATATGGTGCCACGCAAGCCATTACCGGTTGTTACGCCTCCGGCTGCAGCGGCAAAAAATTAAAATAATGCCTTATAACAAAAAAGCGATCGGTGTAACCGATCGCTTTTTTTATGCTGTGCAGGGCCTTTTTTTAAGAAGCTATAGTATGTTTATTCCTTTTAATGCCAAAGCTCCTAACCTGTGCGGCAATGCCATTGGCATCGTAGCCACACTCGGCCCAAAGTTCGGGTTGTTCGCCATGTTCAATCACACGGTCAGGTATGCCTAAGCGTACAACGTTGTTTTTATAGCCTTTATCGGCCATAAACTCTAATATGGCGCTGCCCATGCCGCCTTCAAGGCAGCCATCTTCCACAGTTACTACTTGGTTATATTTGGTAAATACTTCGTGCAGCATATCCTCATCAAGCGGTTTTACAAAGCGCAGGTCGTAATGTGCAGGGTAAAAACCTTCGGTATTTAGGTCGGCAATGGCTTTAGTAGCTTCGTTGCCAATAGCGCCAATGGTTACAATAGCAACTTCTTCGCCATCGCATATTTTGCGGCCCTTGCCAACAGGTATAGCTTTAAAAGGGCGTTGCCAATCAACCATAACACCATTGCCACGGGGGTAGCGTATAACAAATGGGCCCATGTTTTCCTGTTGTGCAGTATACATCAGGTTGCGTAGTTCTTCTTCATTCATAGGTGCCGATACCACCATATTAGGTATGCAGCGCATGTAAGCCAAATCGTAGGCGCCATGGTGTGTCCCGCCATCGGCACCGGCAAAACCGGCCCTGTCAAGGCAAAATACAACATTTAGCTTTTGCAGGGCTACATCATGTATCACCTGGTCATAGGCCCGTTGCATAAAGCTGGAGTATATGTTACAAAAGGGTATAAGCCCCTGTGTAGCCATCCCTGCCGAGAAGGTTACCGCATGCTGCTCGGCAATGCCCACATCAAAGGCACGTGTAGGCATGGCTTTCATCATCAGGTTAAGCGAGCAACCCGAAGGCATGGCAGGCGTAACCCCCATAATTTTAGGGTTTTGTTCGGCCAGCTCAATAATGCTATGCCCAAAAACATCCTGATATTTAGGTGGTTGCGGCTTATCGTATTTGGCTTTTTTTATCTCGCCGGTTATTTTATCAAACAAACCGGGGGCGTGCCATTTGGTCTGGTCCTTTTCGGCCAGTGCGTAGCCTTTGCCCTTTACGGTAATGCAGTGTAATAGCTTTGGCCCGGGTATGTCACGCAGGTCGCGCAGCAGTTTAACCAGGTGTTTTACATCGTGCCCATCAACCGGGCCGAAGTATCTGAACTTAAGCGCCTCAAAGAAGTTGCTCCTTTTAAGTAGTGTCCCTTTTATGCTTTTTTCGAGCTTTTTAGCTATTTTAAAGGCATCAGGGCCTATTGATGATAGCTTGGCCAGTACAGTGGCAATATCGTCCCTGAAGCGGTTATATGGCCTCGAGGTGGTGATATCTGCCAGGTATTCCTTTAAAGCACCCACGTTAGGGTCTATCGACATGTTGTTGTCGTTCAGTATCACCAGCAGGTTGGAGTTTTCGATACCGGCATGGTTAAGTGCCTCAAAGGCAAGGCCCGCGCCCATAGCTCCATCGCCTATTACAGCCACGTGCTGCCTGTCGGTTTCGCCTTTGTATTGCGATGCCACAGCCATGCCCAATGCTGCTGATATAGAGGTAGATGAGTGCCCAACTCCAAAGGTGTCGTATATGCTTTCAGACCGTTTTGGGAAGCCGCTGATGCCGCCATAAACGCGGTTAGTATGAAACTCGTCGCGGCGGCCGGTTAGTATTTTATGGCCATATGCCTGGTGCCCAACATCCCATACTAATTGGTCGTAGGGGGTATTTAATACATATTGCAGGGCTACAGTAAGCTCCACAGTACCCAGGCTTGCCGCAAAGTGGCCGCCGTTTACCGATACAATATCAATGATATATTGCCTCAGGTCGTTACATACCTGTTCAAGCTCATCTTCCTTAAATTCCTTTAAATCAGAGGGATAGTTTATCCGTTTTAAAAAATCACCGGCGGGTACCTGCATCTATGTTCTCCAGACTATTTAACCTACAAAGTAAGCTAATTTATTACTAATTATGCGTATAAGTTATCAGGGTAAATACATTAAAATGATTCTTAATTAGCGTAGCATTTTGTTTATATGGCTTTGCCGACTAAAATGCGCCTTTAAAACGCATTTTGGCTATAACCTTTACACTTTCGGCTATAAATTATTCCATTTTTTTGTTGGTCTTGCGGGAAATTTTCGTTTTTTTTTCGCTGCCCCTGATGTACTAATATAGAATTTAATTGGAGTAAAAAAAATATTTGGCTACAATTATTTTACATTTAAATATTGTTTATAAACAACAATTGTAATTATTTATATTACAAATAAGCTGTATTTTTGAATTATGACCGAAGAGGCTTTCGCAATTAAACTCCCGCAATTTGAAGGACCCTTTGACCTGCTGCTGTTTTTTATAGAACGCGACGAACTGGATATACACGAAATAAAGATAGCCAGCATTACCAACGACTTTTTGGATTACATACACCAGATGACGGTGCTGAACATGGAGGTAGCCAGCGAATTTATTTTTGTTGCAGCTACCCTAATGCGCATAAAAGCCAAAATGCTTTTGCCGCGCCATAACACCGGCGAAGAAGAGAACGAACTGGATACCAAAGAAAGCTTAATACGCAAGCTGATAGAATACAAACGCTTTAAGGTGCTTTGCGATGAGTTAAGGCCTTATGAGGATGAACGTTTTAAACAGGAAAAGCGCGGCAACATTAAGGCCGACCTGGAGCAGGTTGAAAAAGTAGCCGTACCCGGCGAAGAACTTTCAGAAATTAACCTGTATAAACTGATGATGGTTTATAACCGGGTGATGCGCCAATACCTTACCCGCAGCGAAGAAGTGGTGCACACAGTAACGCAATACCCATACACCATCGAAAAACAAAAGGCGGCCATTGCCGATCTGCTGCGCATCAACAAAAAGATGGATTTTAGCAACATAGCGGGTAACTCCGAAAATAAGGTGCATTTTGTATATAATTTTTTAGCCGTATTAGAAATGCTGCAGCAGGAGCTGATAGATATAAAAATAGGCCTGGGCTATAATAATTTTTGGATATCGCCACGATAGATATTGGATTTTGTTTGGTGGTGATTTCTAAATAATTATCAGCGTAAATAAATAGTAAGAACATCTAATATCTAAAATCTAAATTCTAAAATTTACCTACCTTTACGCGCTTTATACACAACAATGAAAAGAGACAAATTAATATTTAAGCTGTTAGATGAAGAGCAGCAACGCCAGGAAGAAGGCATTGAGCTGATAGCATCAGAAAATTTTGTAAGCAAGCAGGTAATGGAAGCCGCAGGATCTGTTGCAACCAACAAATATGCCGAAGGCCTGCCGGGTAAACGCTATTATGGCGGCTGCCAAATTGTTGACGAAATTGAAACTATTGCCATTGAGCGCGCAAAGCAGCTTTTTAATGCCGAGTGGGCAAACGTGCAGCCACATAGTGGCGCGCAGGCCAATGCCGCGGTAATGCTGGCTGTTTTACAACCGGGCGATAAAATATTAGGGTTTGATCTTTCGCATGGCGGGCACTTAACACATGGTTCGCCGGTTAACTTTTCGGGTAGACTATACGAGCCGCATTTTTATGGGGTTAATAAAGAAACCGGCCTGGTTGATTACGACCAGCTGAAAGCCGTAGCTTTAAAAGAGAAACCAAAACTGATCATTTGCGGTGCTTCGGCATACTCGCGCGATTGGGATTACGCGTTCATCCGCAGCGTTGCCGATGAAGTAGGCGCGTTGGTATTGGCAGATATATCGCACCCGGCAGGTTTAATTGCCCGTGGTTTACTAACCGATCCGCTTCCGCATTGCCATATTGTTACTACCACTACCCACAAAACCTTACGCGGCCCGCGTGGCGGCCTTATTTTGTTAGGTAGAGATTTTGAGAACCCATGGGGTTTAAAAACACCAAAGGGCGAAGTAAGGATGATGTCGTCTTTATTAGACATGGCTGTGTTCCCGGGTACACAGGGTGGCCCCTTAGAGCATATTATAGCTGCTAAAGCTATTGCCTTTGGCGAAGCTTTAAGCGATAGCTACATGAAATACATATTACAGGTTAAGTTAAACGGCGCTGCAATGGCCAAGGCTTTAACCGAAAGAGGCTACAACATCATATCGGGCGGTACGGATAACCACCTGATGCTGGTTGACCTGCGCAATAAAAATATTACAGGTAAAGCAGCCGAAAACGCCTTAGTTAACGCCGATATTACGGCCAATAAAAACATGGTTCCGTATGATGACAGGTCGCCTTTTGTAACATCGGGCATCCGCCTGGGTACTGCGGCTATTACTACCCGCGGACTAAAAGAGAAGCACATGGAAACGATTGTTGAGTTAATAGACGCGGTGTTAATTGACCCCGAAAACGAAACTTCGATCAAAAAAATACGTAAAAGGGTACATAAATTGATGGAAGATTTTCCACTGTATAAGGATTAAGGGGTAAAATGGCAGGATGACCGAACAGGGAAATTTTGAAGATATCGAGAGCAGCCGCTTAGCGGCGCTGCACTCCTACGGTATTTTAGATACATTACCTGAAGAGGAATATGATGCTATAACCCGCCTGGCATCCTACATATGCCAGGTGCCTTTGGCCTTTATTACTTTTATAGATGCCGACCGGCAGTGGTTTAAATCAAAGGTAGGGCTTGATATTGATGCCGTACCCCGTAACGAATCTTTTTGCCGGTACACCCTTTCCGAAGATCACCTTGTAGAAGTACCCGATACCACCCTTAACGCCTTGTTTGCCGAATCGGAAATGGTAACGGGTGCTTTTGGTATACGCTTTTATGCCAGCGCGCCATTAATTGACCCCAGCGGGCTGGTAATAGGCACCTTGTGCGTGTTCGACCAAAAGGCCAAGCAGCTATCTGCCGAGCAGCGCGACGCCCTGCAAACCCTGGCCAGCGAAGTAATGTCGCACCTTATACTTCGCAAGCAAAAAAAAGAGCTGGAGCAAAGCCTTATTGCCCACAGGGAATTTTATAACCTTTTCGAGAGCTCGTCAGAGATACACTTTATCGCCAATAAAGAATCGAATATTGAAGTGATAAACGATTCGGTAACCCCTATTTTGGGTTATACGCCAAAACAGGCCATCGGCCGATCGTTATGGGATTTTGTAGCGGGCAAAAACCGCGAGCAATTTGTGCCGCTAATAGAGAAGGCCCTGGCATCAAACCTGCCTTTTGAGCTGGAAACAGAAACCGTTACACGCACGGGCGAAGTTAAATGGCTGAGCTGGACCGCTATATACCGGGGCGAAAAATGGTATGCCAGCGGGCGCGATATTACCTTTCAAAAACGCCTTATCATACAAACCGAACAGCTATCGTTAGTAGCCAGTAAAATAAAGAATGGCGTAGTGATAAGCGATGCTAACGACCGCGTGGTATGGACCAACAACGCGTTTGAAACCATTACAGGCTACAGTATACACGATGTTGAGGATGAGTACCTGGGTAAGGTTTTAAAAGGCCGTACTAAAGACCCGGCTGCAGAGCAGCAGCTTATAGCAGCCATTCGCAACAAGCAATCGTATGAGATTGAACTGCTGATAGACAAAAAGGATGGTACGCCCTTATGGATATCGGTAACCAACTCGGTTATATACGGTGCCGATGACGGGGTAGAAAAATACATCAGAATTATAATTGATATAAGCGCGCGTAAAAGTGCCGAGCAGGACGTAGAGATACTGTCGTTCGCGGCGCGTAAATCGCCAAGCGGTATCATGATACGCGATGCCGGCGGTGCCATTATTTGGATGAACGAGGCCATGGAGCGTATTATTGGCTATACCCTTACCGAGTTAAAGGGCCAAAGCATAGGTACCAAGTTAGTAGGGGCCGAAACCAACCTGGAAGTGTTTGAATTGGCATCAAAAGCGGTTAAAGAAAATAAACCCTACGAGGTAGAAATAAAAATTTACAAAAAGGACGGCAGCACCGCCTGGGTATTTATATCTAACAGCCCCTTGTTTGACGAGGTTGGCAGCGTTGAGCGGCAAATAGGCGTTATGGTAGATATTACCGAGCGCAAGCGGGCAGAGGAGGAACTTACCACACTATCCTTAGTGGCCAGTAAAACCACCAGCGGCGTTGTAATTAACAATAGCGCCGGTAAGGTAGAATGGGTAAACAGCGCTTTTGAGCAAATAACCGGTTTTACGCTTGAAGATGTTCAGCATAAACACTTAGGAGATTCGTTAACCGGCGAACTGACCGATATATCTATCATTCAAAAGGCCCGCGAATTATCCGAAAAGAAACAATCATTTGAGGTAGACCTGCTCATTTACCGCAAAGATGGCCAACCCTTGTGGATATCGGTGATCAATTCGGTAATTACGGATGATAGCGGAAAAGTAGATAAGTACATCGAAGTAATTATAGACATCACCGCCAAAAAGAAAGCCGAGCTGGAATTAATAGCCGCCCGCGAAGAAGCCATACAGCTTAGCCGCGCCAAGGATATGTTTATATCGGTAATGAGCCACGAGATACGCACGCCGTTAAACGCGGTGATAGGTATGTCGCATTTATTGATGGAAGATAACCCGATGGATTCTCAGAAAGAGAACCTGAATGTGCTTAAGTTTTCGGCCGAGAACCTGATGACGCTGATAAACGATGTGCTGGATTTTGCTAAAATTGAAACCGGTAACGTTGAGCTTGAAAAAGCGAACATAGATATACGCGACCTGATACACGGTATTGCCTCATCTATGAAATATAAGGCGCAGGAAAATAATATTTACCTGAAATATGATGTAGATGAGGATGTTCCGGCAATAATAGTTGGTGATAAGGCACGCCTTATGCAAATATTATTGAATTTGGTAAGTAATTCTGTTAAATTTACCAGCCAGGGCGGGGTAGATATCGACCTTAAGGTAATAGAGCAAAATAAAAACACTGTAAGGATACGTTTTGCAGTAACAGATACCGGAATTGGTATTGCCAAGAACAAATTAAACACCATATTTGAGTCGTTTAAACAAGCCGAAGCCGATACTACACGAAATTACGGCGGTACGGGCCTTGGCTTGGCCATTAGCAAACGGTTAATAGAACTGCACGACTCGCGTATAAACGTAGATAGTGTGTTGGGCAAGGGCTCTACATTTTGGTTTACTATTACCTTTGATAAATTAGATGGCCATACGGTTAATAACAATAATACAGTGGAAACAGGATTAAATATTAATGTACTTGTAGTTGACGATAACCAGATAAACAGGCTGCTTATAAATAAAGTGCTTAAAAAATGGGGCGCGACAGCTGACTTTGCCGAAAACGGTGTTGAGGCAATTGACAAGCTGGAAGCCTTTAAAAACTTTGACGTTGTTTTGATGGATATACATATGCCATTAATGGGCGGTTTAGAAGCTACCGGCGTTATACGTGGCAAAAGCGATCCATACTTTCAAAATTTACCTATTATAGCGCTTACGGCATCAATGCTAAGCAACCAAATGGGCCAGATAGAAGCTGCCGGCATGAACGATTATATCTTAAAACCCTTTGACCCCAAAACACTTTTTGATAAACTAAGCAGGTATCAAAAACAGTAAACCGCTTTGTCATTTCGACCGTAGGGAAATCCTGTTCATCATGCAAGCTCGCTACCTGTCAGTCGTATAAGATCCCTCGTCGCTGCGCTCTCTCGGGATGACAACGTTGAAAATTTTGTACAGACACACGCGGCACGCGTGCGCCAGCAATGGGGCTCGGGATGACAATTCCAAAAAAGGATGTCATTTCGACCGAAGGGAGAAATCCTGTTCATCATGCAAGCTCGCTACATGTCAATCGTATAAGATTCCTCGTCACTACGCTCGCTCGGGATGACAACGCTGGAAATTTTGTACAGACACACGCGGCACGCGTGCTCCAGCAATGGGGCTGAATAACTAACCTCTAATTAACTAAACCTTTACTCCGCATAAGCAATAGTAGCAATACTTAGCTTTAAGCCAGGTACTTTTAGTAAGGCTATACCGCAGGCCTCTAAGGTAGACCCGGTGGTTACAATATCATCTACAAGCAGTACATGCTTGTTCATTAAACTTTCGGGGTTTTTAACGGCAAACACTTCCTGCATGTTTTGGAACCTTGCAAACCGCGATTTATGCGTTTGAGTTTTGGTGGCAACCGTTCTTATCAAATTCCCTGTTTCAACCACGGCATCCAGCTCCTGGGCCAGGCCATCGGCAAAGTGCGCGCTTTGGTTATAGCCACGCTCCTTTAATCTTTTTTGATGCAGCGGTACAGGTATTATCAAATCGGCTGTGCTAAATACCGGGCTGCCTTTTAACTGCCTGCCTGCAATATTGCCCAGCAGGTCGCCAATTTGGTGCATGCCATTGTATTTAAACTGGTGCATCATGTTTTGCACCTTACCACCCTTAGTAAAATAATACAGGCTGTAAGCCCCCTCAACAGGCAGCTTGCCCCAAAACTGTTTAGCTACAATATTATCGGGCTGGGTATGAAAATTGGTGTGTGGTAAATTAAAAAGGCAATCGGTGCATAAAATATGCTCGTTGGCCATTAATGCGGTACGGCATGCCGCGCAAAGCTGCGGAAATATCAGCGAAACAAAATCGGCCAGGTAACCGCGCAATAATTTCATGCGGTTAATTTAGCAGATATTATATTTCTACAGAAACTTTATCTTTTTCTTTAATAGCCAGTTGCCCGCAGGCGGCATCAATATCTTTACCGCGGCTGCGGCGCAGGTTGGTGTTTACGCCCTGGCCGCGCAGGTAATCGGCAAAGGCTTCTACCTTATCTTCGCCGGCGTTAATATAACTGGCAAACGATATCGGGTTGTATTCAATAATATTTACTTTGCAGGGCAGGTGTTTGCAAAAACGGGCCAGTTCTATAGCATCTTCAATACCATCGTTTACGCCGTCAAAAATAATATACTCGTAAGTAACCGGGTTTTTGGTTTTGGCGTAATAGTACTTTAAAGCATCGGCCAACGATTTTAACGAGTTTTGCTCGTTTATGGGCATTATCTCGTTGCGCTTTACATCATTTGCCGCGTGTAACGATAATGCAAGGTTAAATTTAACCTGGTCGTCGCCCAGTTTACGTATCATTTTGGCTATGCCCGCGGTAGATACCGTAATACGCTTAGCCGCCATATTTAACCCATCGGGCGAGGTTATCTTCTCTATAGATTTTAAAACATTGGCATAATTAAGCAAAGGTTCGCCCATGCCCATGTACACAATGTTTGATAATGGTATGCCGTAATGCTGTTTAGCTTGCTGGTCTATCAGTACTACCTGGTCGTAAATTTCGTCGGGGTTAAGGTTACGTTTACGCTCCATATAGCCGGTAGCGCAAAATTTGCAGGTAAGGCTGCAACCCACTTGCGATGATACGCAAGCGGTCATTCTATCGTTAGTAGGTATTAATACACCCTCAATTAAATGAGTATCGTGTAATATAAAGGAATTTTTTATAGTTTTATCAGCACTAACCTGTGAAGAATTTATTTTAACGTTATTGATGACGAAGTTCTCATCGAGTTTAGTGCGTAGTTCTTTTGAAATATTGCTCATGTCCTCAAAAGATAAGCATGATTTTTTCCATAGCCACTCATAAACCTGCTTAGCTCTGAAGGCCTTTTCTTCCATACGGATAAAGTGCTCCTGTAAAGCTTCGAGGCTTAAGCTACGGATATCAATTTTAACTTTTTTGGTATTCACAATGCAAAAGTACTTAAATTTAAAAATTCTGTTCTTATTTTAAAGTCATTCTTTTATAACATTAAAAACAATAACTTAAGGTTAATTGTAATTAAGGTTGTAGAAGTTGGTTTAATTTATTTTTCGCGAGATACTAAGTTATAATGAATGAAAAGTTTTAAAGCCGATTACGTATACCCTGTTAGTGCCGATCCAATTAAGAACGGAATTGTTACAGTAGATGATTTGGGTAAGATCATCTCCATATCAGATAAACCAACTGCCGAAAACCAAAACCTTGCCATACAACAAGTACAGGGCGTTATATGCCCCGGCTTTATAAACACCCACTGCCATACCGAGCTTTCGCACCTTAAAGACAAGATAAAGCCCGGCACCGGGCTGGTAAGTTTTATAAAAGAAGTATTGGCCCTGCGCCAAACCGATAAAAGCCAGATCATCGACGGTATTGAAAAAGCCGACCAGGAAATGTACAATAACGGTATTGTTGCTGTTGGCGATATTTCAAACACCAATGCCAGCATTTCCGTTAAGGCTAAAAGCGAGCTTTACTACCATACTTTTGTGGAGGTACTTGGCTTTTTACCCGAAAAAGCCGAAGAAGTATTTAACAACGCTGTAGCTTTAGCACAAGAGTTTAAGCCGCAGCCAAGCTCGATAACCGCGCATGCACCATACTCAGTATCAAAAGAACTTTTTAAGCTGATAAAACGCCACGCCGATAGCGGCAATAACCTGCTTAGCATACATAACCAGGAGTGCGAGGACGAGAATAAGTTTTACCGCTATAAACTGGGCAGCTTTATTGATATGTACCAGCACATGGGCATCAACATAGATTATTTCAGGCCGCAGGCACGTAACTCACTGCAGTCGATGGTGCCTTTATTAACCAACCGCCAAAAAATACTGCTGGTACATAATACCTGTACTAATCTAAAAGATATTTACTTCATTAAACGGTTCGACCGTAAGATAAACTGGTGCTTTTGCCCCAATGCCAATTTATACATCGAAAAAAGGCTACCCAAGGTAGAGCTATTTGTAAACCAGGGACTAAACATTACACTGGGTACCGATAGCCTGGCATCAAACAGTAAGCTTTGTATTTTGAGCGAGATGCGCACGCTGCAACAGCATTTTGCATCGTTAAGTTTGGATACTTTGCTGCAATGGGGTACACAAAACGGTGCTGAATTTTTTGGTATTGACGATACAAAAGGCACTATCGAAGTTGGCAAAACCCCCGGCTTAAACTTAATTACAGGTTTAGACGGCCAGCGCATAACCCCCGAAACAAAAGTTAAAAAGCTGATCTAACATTCAGGTTTGATTAGGTTGATTGCGTTGGATTAAGTTATTTTGTATCCAATTAATAAGTTATGCGGCAATTTAACCTATAACTACTCACTAAGTAATGAAACATTTGGATATTATAGTAAAGGGAAAGGTGCAGGGCGTATCGTTTAGGGCAGGTGCAAAAGCCGTTGCCGACCAGTTAGGCGTAAAGGGCTTTGTAAAGAACGAGCCAAACGGCGATGTATTTATAGCCGCCGAAGCTGACGATATGATGATGGAAATGTTTTTAGAATGGTGCCACGAAGGTGCTGAGCACGCCATTGTAGATGCCGTTGAAACGCATGATGGCGAATTAAAAAACTATCGTAATTTTGAGATAGTTAAAAAGAGTTTATAAATCTGTATTAGCCCCCATTAATTGTCAACTGCTAAAAAATTTGCCGGCCAAACCGCTATATATGGTTTAAGTACCATTGCTGGTAGGGTGCTTACTTTTTTCCTTACGCCAATATACACCCGTACCTATCCCGCCAAAATTTATGGGATATTTGGCAACCTGTATGCCTATGCATCAATGCTTAATGCGCTATTGGCATTTGGTATGGAAACAACCTTTTTCCGTTACCTTAATAAACGGCCCGATGATAAGCAGTTGGTTTATAATAATGCATTCGGGGCCATTTTGGGGGTGTCTGTAATATTTTTTCTGGCCACTTTTCCATTTGCTAATCTTATTACTACCTGGATAAGGATAGATGCATCTACCCCATTGCCGGACTATGTTTTATACATCAAATTTTTTATAGGCACACTTATAGTTGATGCCTTATGCGTAATACCATTTGCCAAACTACGCGCCGATGGGAGGCCCGGGCGTTATGGGCTGCTTAAGTTTTTAAACGTTATTATATTTGTAGGGCTTAACCTAACTTTTATATATGTTTTACCTTTTATAATAAAGCATAATTTGCCGGGCGCAGCATGGTTAAGTACCTGGTTCCATAAAGGCTGGGTTGGCTATGTGTTTTTATCAAACTTTATTGCCAGCGCATCTACTTTTATATTGCTATTGCCCGAATTTTTAAAACTGAGGCCAACTTTTAGCAAAGCGTTATTTGTAGAAATGCTGATGTATAGCTGGCCGGTTTTAATAGCCAATTTTTCGTACCTTATAAATGAGAACCTGGATAAAATATTACTGGGTAAACTGGTGCTTAAGGATAGCTCTACACAGGTAGGTATTTACCTGGCCTGTTCTAAAATATCTGTCTTCCTCAGCATATTTGTTAACGCCTTTAGGCTTGGGGCCGAACCTTTCTTTTTTAGCCATGCTAAAAACAAAAATGCCACCCAAACCTACGCCCGTATTATGGACTATTTTATAATTGCGGTGTGTATGATATTTGTGGCCCTTGTGGCCAATATCGAATTGCTTAAGTATTTTATTAAAGGCAGGGATGCAGCGCAAACCAACCTTTATTGGTCGGGTATAGGGGTAATACCTATACTATTGTTCGGGTATGTAAGCCTGGGTATTTACATGAATTTATCTGTTTGGTATAAACTTACCGATCAGACCAAATACGGCCTGTACATTTCGGGCGTTGGTGCCTTACTTACCATTGTATTAAATTTTATTTTTATTCCATATTTCGGCTTTATCGCATCGGCATGGATTTCGTTAACCGCTTATGCCAGCATGATGCTATTATCGTACTTATGGGGGCAAAAAAACTACCCTATACCATATAATATAAAAAAGAACCTGGCCTATATCATTACCTCGGCTGTGCTCGTTTATATATCATTCACGGTGTTCAATCGTAATATATTTATAGGTAATGGTCTGTTGTTATTATTTGCAGCCGGGGCATTCTACTTCGAACGAAAAGAACTAAAAGCTATATTTAGCAGATGAACATTAAAATTATAAACAGATCGGGCAACGCACTGCCGGCTTACGAAACCTTGCATGCCGCCGGGATGGATCTGCGTGCCGATTTGCAGGCGCCTGTGTTGTTAAAACCGCTTGAACGCACACTTATACCCACAGGCTTGTTTATTGAACTGCCCGAGGGCTACGAGGCACAGATACGCCCGCGCAGCGGCCTGGCATTTAAGCATGGTATAGGCATAGTAAACTCGCCCGGCACCATTGATGCCGATTACCGGGGCGAAATAAAGGTGCTGCTGGTTAACCTGTCTAACGTTGATTTTGAAATAAACACTGGCGACAGGATTGCTCAAATGGTAGTTGCCAGGCACGAGCAGGTAAACTGGCTGGAGGTTGAGGTGTTAAACGAAACATCGCGCGGGGCGGGCGGTTATGGCCACACAGGCGTAGGATAGGTATGAAAAAAGCAGGGGCAATTACAGCATTGGCATCGTTATTAATTTTGGTATTTGCCCAAAATGGCAACGCGCAAAAAAACAGTGCCATTATAATTGCGGGTAAGCCCCTAAGCTATGATGATAGTACAAAGGTGCGGGAGCTGTTTTTTTCGGCCCTGCGCGAAAAAACCATCGAGAATTATAAGCTATCTGCCGAGTTATTTAAAGGCGTTTTGCAAATAGACCCTGCTAACGATGCCACCATGTTTGAGCTGGCCAACCTGCAAAAAATTCAAAACGATGTTGATGGTGCCCGCGTACTTTTAGAACGGGCAGTTACCGTAAACCCCAATAATGAGTGGTACTGGATAGCCCTGGCCGATAGTTACGAAAAAACAAACGACCTGGGTAAATTGGAGTATGTTTTTAACGAGCTTATCAGGATAAATCCCGACAAGCCCGATTACTATTTTGATAAGGCCAATGCTTTATCTATCCAAAAAAGATACGACGAAGCCTTAAAGCTATATGATAAGGTAGAACAAATTACCGGCCCTACAGACGACCTGTTAGCCAACCGCCAAAAAGTGTACCTGCGCCAGGGCAATGTTGATAAAGCCGCTGCTGCCTTGGAGCAGCTAATTGCAGCTAACCCTACACAAATACGCAACTACCTGCTGTTAACCGAATTGTATAATTCAAACGGATTAAATGATAAAGCCATAGCCGTGCTGGATAAGGCCAAAAAGATAGATCCTAAAAATGGCATGCTGCATTTGGCCCTGGCCGATATATACCGGGAGAAAAAGAACTACGAAGCCAGCTTTAACGAATTGGAGATAGCTTTTGCCAACCCCGATGTTGATGTTGAACAAAAGTTAAGGATAGTACTGGGTTACGTGCCAAAATTCCCCGACCCGGATGCTAAGGCAAGCGCGTTGGAATTAAGCAAGGTTTTGATAGATACCCATCCGGATAATGATAAGGCTTATGCCATGTATGGCGATATGCTGCTGCAAAACGAAAAATATAAAGAAGCTACCGCTGCCTACCGCAAATCGGTTGAGCTTAACGGGCAGGCATATAATGTACAGGAACAATTGGTGCGCTTAGATTTAGGCAATAACGATTTTGACACCGCCATAAAAGATGGCGAAAACTCGCTGTCGTTTTTCCCTAACCAGGCCACCATGAACTATTTGGTAGGCGTATCGTGGCAACAAAAAAAGGATTATAATAAAGCCATAGGCTACCTTAAAAATACTTTATCGTTAGAAACTTCGGATAGCGATCTGTTGGGCCAATGTTATTCGGCTTTAGGCGATTGTTATCACTCGGTAAATGATAATAAAAACTCGGATGCGGCTTATGATAAGGCGCTTACCTATACCCCTGATAATGCATTCACGCTGAACAATTATGCGTACTATTTGTCGTTAAGGAATGAGCAATTAGACAAAGCCGCCCAAATGTCAAAGCGTAGTAACGATTTGCAGGCCAATACGGCATCGTTTGAAGATACCTACGCCTGGATATTATTTAAACAGAAAAACTACCAGGAGGCTAAACTTTGGATAGAAAAATCGCTCTTACATGATAAAGGCAACAGCCCGGTAAAAACAGAACACTACGGTGATATTTTATTTTTATTGGGTAATACAGATGCCGCCCTGCAAAACTGGAACAAAGCCAAAACACAGGGAGGTGCATCGCCGGTATTAGAAAGAAAGATAAATGAAAAGAAATACGTTGAATAAAATAGCAGTGATATGCTGCATGGCAATTTTAACATTATCGGCCTGTAAATCAAAAAAGCTGGTGGTAGTAAACCGGCCAACGGTAGATTCGGCAGCAGCTATAAAAGCAAATGATGTGCGCAGCCGTATAGCTGCTATACGGTCAAAACAGGTAACATTCAATACCTTTTCGGGCAAAGCCAAAACCAAACTGGCCTTTAACGGCAACGATAATGATGTTACCCTAAACATCCGCGTTAGCCGCGATCAAAAAATATGGATATCGGTTACTGCAATTGCCGGTATTGAGGTAGCAAGAGCCCTGATAACCCCCGATAGTATACTGGTGCGTAACAATTTCCAGGGTGTGTATTTAAAAAAGCCGTTCAGCTATGTATATACCTATGCCAGCAAGCAGGTAAATTTTAAAACATTGCAATCGCTATTGGTAGGTAATGCCATTCCCGAACTGGTTAACGAGAACGCCACCTATAAGCCCGAAGGCACAAACACAGCCGTAACCGGTACCCTGCAAGATCTGATCTATAAGCTGCTTTTGGGCCCCGATATGAAGGTTACCCAAACTAACTTATCTAACCAGGCGGCGGCACAATCGTTACAGGTAACCAATAAAGTATTTATACAGGCCGATAATAGGGTAATACCATCGCAAATTGATATCGCATCTACAGCTTCGGGCAGAAAAATACAGGTAAACTTGCGTTATACAACAGCCGAATTTGACAAGCCGCTCGAATATCCTTTCAGTATTCCAAAAAGTTACGAAGCTGCTAATTAAAAAATTATATTTTTGGTGAATGAAATTTTTTAGAGCCGCCCTCTTTTTTATTTGTGTATTAGCTACAACCGGCGCGTTTGCGCAAAGCAGTGCCGAACTTAAACGCAGGCGCGACAGGCTATCTGACGAACTCGAGCAACTTAACCGCGAATACCAGGAAACAGCCAGCAATAAAAAGGTATCGTTAAAACAGCTGAATATTTTAAAGGCGCAGATAAATTTACGCGAAGAAAAGATAGTGAATATCAATTCGGAAGTAAGAAATTTAGATAATCAAATCTCTGAGAGCAATAATACCGTACATAGCCTACAAGGCCAGTTAGACCAGCTTAAAAAAGATTATGCCGGCATGGTGCTTTTTGCATACCGTAATAAAAGCGGGTACAACAAGCTGATGTTTATTTTTGCCTCAAAAGACTTTAACCAGGCATATAAGCGTTTGAAATATTTGCAGCAATTTGGGGCCTACCGCGAGCGGCAGGCAGGCTACATACAAGGTACCCAAAAAGAGCTGCATGTTAAGATAAACGAACTGGATAAGGATAAGAAGCAAAAGAACAATTTGCTTACCGAGCAGGAGAAAGAAAAGGATGCCCTTGGCAAAGCCAAGAATAGCCAAGTAAAGGTAATTACCGAGCTATCAAAACACCAGGGCGAACTTAGACAGCAGCAAAGGGCCATGCAAAAGTTAATTGCGCAGGCCAAAAGGCAAATAGATATTGCCATTAGGAAAGAAATTGAAGAAGCAAGGCGCGAGGCCGAAGAAAAAGCAAGGGCCGAAGCCCGTGCAGCGGCGGCAAAAGCCAAGGCAGAGAACCGCGAGGTTGCTGCCCCAACAAAAAAAGTGATAAGCAAATCGTCTACCACCAGCGAGATATTGAACGCTACGCCAGAGGCAGCCAAATTATCAAACGACTTTTTGGGTAACCGTGGCCGTTTACCATGGCCCGTAGCAAATGGCCAGTTGGTACATGGGTTTGGTACTTATACTGATAGCGAGGGTATACGTAACGATAATAACGGTTACGAGATACGCACCAGCAGTGGCGCGGCAATAAGGGCGGTATTTGATGGCGAAGTAATTAAAGTGATGGATGTAGCCGGCGCTTACATGGTAATTATAAGGCATGGCGAGTATTTAACGGCTTATAATAACTTGCGGACTGTAAGTGTGGCTAAGGGACAAAAGGTGAGCACTAAGCAAACTATTGGTAGTGTTGCCACCGACCCAAGCAGCGGAGAGGCCGAAGTATTGTTTTCGTTATATAAAGGGACTACTGCTGTTAACCCTAAGTTGTGGTTAGCAGATAATTAGTTTTAAACTATAGCGTTGTATTTGTTTATATTTGTAACCTTAATAGAGAAGAAAAGATGTTAAGTGCAGTTTTTTTATTTTTAAATATTGGTACCGGCGAAATGGTACTGATTCTTTTTGCGGCTTTAATGCTATTTGGAGGCAATAAATTGCCCGAGCTTGCACGTGGCCTTGGTAAAGGCATACGCGATTTTAAGGATGCATCTGAAGATGTTAAACGCGAGATAAACAACCAGATAAACAACTACGAAGAAAAAAAGGTTGAAACTAAGGTTGAAGAAGTTAAAGAAGAAAACACTTACGAGCCTATTGCCGGTACATTACCTGCATTTGAGGGCCACAGTGCTACCGATGCTATTGAGGAAACTGAATTGAAAAACCCCGAAGCACCGGAAACTTACAACGAAGAGCCTACCGAGTTAAAACACCCGGTAACAGGCCATGCCAACACGACACCTGAGGCGGTAAAACCCGAGGAACCGGTTAAAAAGACCATTGAAGAAGAATATAAATAACACAAAAATATTAACATACATAAAACTTAAAAATCATGGGTGGATTAGGCGCACCAGAAATCATTCTGATCATCGTTGCAATATTAATTATGTTCGGCGGTAAAAAAATTCCTGAACTAATGAAAGGTTTAGGAAAAGGCGTTAAAGAATTTAAAGACGCACAAAACGGCGAAAGCTCTACTACAAACACTACAACATCTACCGAAGATAAAGCGAAAGTTTAATCTTAGGGGCTTATTTGCAGCTGTTAGCTGTTTAAACTTATAACTTATCTGTTGAAATATTTATGCTTCAACAGATAAGTTTTTTATTTTAGGCCCATGTCTAACACTTATTCCTCTTATAATGATGTTAAGAGAGGGTTGCAAAGCGGCAAAATTACTGCCGGGAGCCTTGTAAAGGGTTATTTGCAGCAAATAAAAAATAATACCGGCTTAAATGTATTTAACGAGGTATTTGAGCAGGAAGCCATTGATGCCGCTGCAACTGTTGATGCACGCATAAGCGCCGGTACAGCCGGTAAGCTGGCCGGTATGGTTTTAGCCATTAAGGATAACATATGCTACAAAGGGCATAAGGTAACTGCATCATCAAAAATTCTTGAAAATTTTACTTCTATCTATTCCTCAACCATAGTTGAAAGGCTGTTGGCCGAGGATGCCATTATTATAGGCCGCTGCAATTGCGATGAATTTGCAATGGGTGCCGCTAACGAGAACTCGTACTTTGGCCCCGTAAAAAACTACGCTGATGAAACCCGTGTATCGGGTGGCTCGTCGGGTGGCTCGGCAGTTGCGGTGCAGGCCGGTATGTGCCATGCGGCTATCGGTACCGATACCGGCGGCTCGGTGAGGCAACCTGCTGCCTTTTGCGGTTTGGTTGGCATGAAGCCCACGTATGGCCGTATATCAAGGCATGGTATCATCTCCTACGCTTCGTCGTTTGACCAGGTGGGTACCTTAACCAATAGCGTTGAGGATGCCGAGCTTCTTTTGCAAATTATGGCCGGCCCGGATGAGTTTGACAGTACCCTATCGCATCAACCCGTGCCACAGTTTAGCGAAACGGTAAAGCCGGCAGGCAAAAAAAATATCGCTTATATACAAGAAGCCATATCAAGCCCGGGTGTAGATACCGACGTAAAAAACACGCTCATCAACTATATAGAAAAACTAAGGGCCGACGGGCATACCGTTAAGCCTATATCGTTTGAATTGCTTGATTATCTGGTGCCATCATACTATATATTGGCTATGGCCGAGGCATCGTCAAACCTGGCCCGTTACGATGGAGTGCATTATGGCTACCGCAGCCCCAATGCTACCGACCTGGAATCAACCTACAAACTGTCACGGTCCGAAGGGTTTGGCAAAGAAGTAAAGCGACGTATTATGTTAGGCACATTTGTACTAAGCGCGGGTTACTACGATGCTTATTATGCAAAAGCTCAAAAAGTGCGCAGGCTTATCCAAAACAAAACCAACGATATACTAAAGGATTTTGATTTTATACTTACCCCGACAGCTCCCGAGCCGGCATTTTCGATAGGGAAGAAAGAAAAAGACCCGGTGGTTACTTACCTGCATGATATTTTTACGGTACAGGCATCACTGGCCGGCATGCCCGCCATATCGTTACCGGCAGGCAATAATAGCAAGGGCTTACCGTTAGGTTTACAATTATTAGCCAAAAGTTTTGCTGAGGAGGAACTGTTAAATTTTTCCAAATATTTCTTGAAGCTATAGAAATTTTATATATTAGTAAATATTGTTCGTTTATTAATTACTGAATTTGGCCGCCGCATGAAGCAACTATTTACTTTCATTATTTGCATATTATTGGTGCAGGTAGTTAAAGCAGATCTTTTAAACCCTAATTTACCCGCTGTTACCAGGGCAGATACCAACCTGTTGGTAAACATAGCACCCCCGGTGGTTTCTCCTTTTCAAAATGTTATTTACAAACGCCGGTTAGACTCGATACAAAAAGAGGTGCAGCTGGATTACAACGAATACGTACAAAGCTACATTGATAACTATACCGCCCGCCGCGACGAGATGGGCCGCATGCTTGGCCTTACCCGTTATTATTTCCCTATTTACGAAAAGGCTTTTCGGGATGTGGGCATACCCGACGAGATAAAATACCTTTCAATTGTCGAGTCGGCATTAAACCCCAATGCGATGTCGAGGGTAGGTGCCGCCGGGCCATGGCAGTTTATGAGCGAAACAGCCAAAATATACGGCTTAAAGATGAATGAGTATGTAGATGAGCGCCGAGACCCTGTACAGGCAAGCTACGCCGCCGCCGCTTATTTAAAAGATGCTTACCAGCAATTTGGTGATTGGCTGCTGGCCATTGCATCGTACAATTGCGGTAAAAGTAATGTAGAGCACGCGCTCGAAAAAACCGGCACACATGATTACTGGAGCATACGCGAGCTTTTACCACCCGAAACACGCGGCTACGTACCTGCATTTATCGCGGTAAATTATGTAATGAAGTTTCATAACAGGCATAACATACTGGCGCAAAACGGGGACCTGGCCATTGCGACAGATACCATGCAGGTAAACAAGTTTGTGCCCTTAAGCCGTATAGCTACAGCCTTGGGCATGAGCTTTAAGGATCTTTGTGTTTTAAACCCGGCGTACAGGCAACAAATAGTAAACGGATCTGCCGCGGCACCGCGCATGATCATCATCCCGCAGATTGATAAGCAAAGGGAAGCTGTATTACGTGCCGCCATTGATAATTTGAATGCGCCTATACAGGCAATGGGACCAATACATTATGTACCCCTGCCGCAACCTGTCGAGCTGGCCTTTCCATCTAAACCGGTATACGCACAGGCGAATAGCGCCGCTGGGCAACCTGTTGTAACTGGGCCTGCGCCTGCTTACTACACTACCCAAAAAGGCGATACATTAAGCGATATAGCCGGTAAATACGGTATAAAAATTGCCGATCTGCTACAATGGAATAAAGAATTAGGCAGCAATACTACCCTGAGTTTAATGCCCGGTTTATCGGTTAAATTAGGCAAAGGATAATAAAGAATTTTAATGCCTGGTTTTGATGAATTTGAGAACCGGGCTTTTTTATTAGAAAGTTCAAAGAAAGTAATTGTAATTTTGGGGGCTTGAATTTGAGAAGATGAATAAACCCAATCGTAAACAAGACGCCCTAAATTACCACTCAAAAGGACGCCCCGGAAAAATACAGGTAGTGCCAACCAAGCCTACCAATTCGCAACGAGACCTTACCTTAGCTTATTCGCCCGGCGTTGCCGAGCCATGCCTGCGTATTGCCGAAAATGTTGATGATGTATATAAATATACTGCAAAGGGCAACCTGGTTGCGGTTATAAGTAACGGTACAGCGGTGCTTGGCCTGGGTAATATTGGCCCGGAGGCCAGCAAACCCGTAATGGAGGGTAAGGGTTTATTGTTTAAGATATACGCAGATATTGATGTATTTGACCTGGAGGTAAATGCTAAAACGGTTGATGAGTTTGTAAACATTGTAAAGGCCCTTGAGCCAACATTTGGCGGGGTAAACCTGGAAGATATATCGGCACCAACCTGCTTTGAAATAGAGCGCAGGCTAAAAGCCGAAATGAAGATACCTGTAATGCACGATGACCAGCACGGTACGGCCATTATATCGGGTGCGGCATTGATGAATGCCTGCGAGATACAAGGCAAAAAGCTGGATAAAATAAAACTGGTAGTGAATGGGGCGGGTGCCGCGGCTGTCTCTTGCTCAAAAATGTATCTATCGCTGGGTGTGAAAAAAGAAAACCTGGTGATGTTTGACATCAACGGTGTTTTAAACGCCGACCGTACCGATCTGGACGATATACGCATGGAGTTTGCCACCGATAGAAAGGATGTTAAAACCCTTGCTGATGCCATGAAAGGTGCCGATGTATTTGTTGGCCTGTCGGCAGGTAACGTGGTTACGCCGGCTATGCTGGTAAGTATGGCTAAAAACCCGGTAGTGTTTGCCATGGCCAACCCCGAGCCCGAAATATCGTACGATTTGGCTATTGCAGCCCGTAAAGATATCATTATGGCCACCGGCCGGTCCGATTTCCCTAACCAGGTAAATAACGTATTGGGTTTCCCGTATATTTTTCGTGGCGCGCTTGATGTTAGGGCAACCGCTATAAATGAGGAAATGAAAATTGCCGCGGTTAAAGCAATAGCCGAAATGGCTAAAAAACCGGTGCCCGAGGCCGTTAACCTGGCTTATGGTATTACCGGCCTAAAATTTGGCCGCGATTACATCATTCCCAAACCAATGGACCAGCGGTTAATTACCGAGGTTTCGTCGGCAGTGGCTAAGGCAGCCATCGAATCGGGCGTTGCGCGTAAAACAATAACCGACTGGGATGCTTATAGCGATGAATTACTGTCGCGCCTGGGCAACGATAATAAGCTGCTGCGCGATATCACCAACAAGGCCAAACAAGCACCTAAGCGCGTAGTATTTGCCGAGGCAGATACCTATAAAATATTAAGGGCCGCCCAAATAGTTAAAGACGAAGGGATAGCCATACCTATACTGCTGGGTAATGCCGCCAGGATAAAAGAAATAATGCTGGAGAATGAGCTTGACCTGGGCGATGTTGAAATAATTGATACACGTATTGAGACCGAACGCTCAAAAGAATTTGCCCAATATTTATTTAATAAACGCCAGAGAAGAGGGGTTACTTTATTTGAGGCCAAAAAATTCCTGATAGATCGTAACTACTATGGTGCCTGCATGGTACAGTTTGGCGATGCCGATGCGCTGATATCCGGACTCACTAAAAACTATGTGGATACAATTAAACCCGCCCTGCAAATTATTGGTACCGAAGAAGGCGTGAACCGTGTGGCAGGTATGTACATGATGATAACCCAAAAAGGCCCGGTGTTTTTTGGCGATACTACGGTTAACGTTAACCCTACTGTGCAGGAACTGGTGGATATTACTGTGCTGATGGAACGATCTGTAGCGCGCTTTAATATTAAGCCAAGGGTAGCGGTATTATCTTACTCAAACTTTGGATCTAACGAAGGCGAGGTACCAGAAAAAACAAGAGAGACGGTGAAAATGCTGCACGAAAAATACCCTGATATGGTTGTTGACGGAGAGATGCAGGCCAACTTTGCCTTAAACTCCGAATTGCTGGCAGATAACTTCGAGTTCTCGACCCTAAACGGTAAACCGGCTAATACGCTGATATTCCCTAACCTTGAATCGGGTAACATAGCTTACAAACTATTACAGGAAATTGGCGGTGCCGAAGCGGTTGGTCCAATTTTATTAGGTTTGAAAAAACCGGTGCACGTGCTGCAATTAGGCAGCTCGGTACGCGAGATAGTGAACATGGTTACCATAGCCGTGGTAGATGCCCAGGCAAAAGCCTTAGCGGCAGAAAACGCAAACATTAAAAGCAAAAAAGGTAAATAATTTATGTACGATTATATTGATGGCAAATTAGCTTTTAAAAGCCCTGCCCACGTTGTTATTGATGCCGCGGGAGTTGGTTACCATATCAATATATCGCTAAATACCTACTCGGCCATTGGTGATGCTGAGCGTTGCAAATTGTATACCTGGCTGCATGTAAAAGAAGATGCGCATACCCTTTACGGTTTTGCCGATACCGGCGAGCGCAGGTTATTTTTACACCTGGTATCCATATCGGGTATAGGCCCAAATACCGGCCGCATGATGCTATCGTCTATAACCCCTGCCGAGATACAGGCGGCAATTGTGCAGGGCAATGTATCGCTTATACAACGTATAAAAGGTATAGGCCCAAAATCAGCACAGCGCATTATACTGGAACTGCAGGATAAGCTGCGAAAAGAAGGGCCCGATACGCTTACGATTGTACCGGTAATAAAGACTGTAAAAGACGAAGCGTTATCGGCGTTAGTGATGCTTGGCTTTGCAAAAAATGTGGCCGAGAAGGTGCTGGAGCAGGAAATAAATAAAAATACAGGCGTATTAACTGTAGAACAATTAATTAAATATGCGCTAAAAAGCTTATAATTACCCTATATAACTTATTAAGCCCTTGGTTAAAAAAATTACTTGTAAACTATTTATAGGTACGTATTTTTTTGCTGCTTTATGCAGTATAGGGACAGCCATTGCCCAACAAACCCCTGTACAACAACAGCCGGTTATACAGCGACCAAGCCCTCAGCCACAGCAAGGGGTACCACAACAGCAGCAGCCACAACAACAACAACCGGGGCAACAACCGCAAGGCCAGCAACAACCCGGGCAAATTGGGCAGCAGCAACCAAATCAGCAGCAGGGCCAACAACAAACCACCGCGCGCGATACTACCCCGCCGTTTAAACCCGGCCCGGTAGACCTTAAACAAGCCACAGGCATAAAATTGCGCGAAGGTATATTTTTACCCGACCCGCCAAATTTGGTGCGTACTATAGAGTACGATGCCGAAACAAACCGCTACATATTGTACGAACGTGTGGGTAACCTGTTATACCGCGCCCCGCGATACTTAACTTTTGCCGAATACCTGCAATTGCAGCAACGTGGCGTAAGGCGCGAGTATTTTAAACAACTGGCCGATAACTATGCCTACGAGTCGCAGCAGCCGGGCTTTATACCGCAAATAAAGGTAAGGAGCAAAACGTTTGAGCAGATATTTGGCAGCTCTAATATCAATATCCGGCCGCAGGGCTCGGCAGAGGTGATACTTGCAGGGCAGGTCAATAAAAACCAAAACCCGCTTTTTAACACCCGCCAGCGTAACCAGTTCAACTTTAATTTTGACCAGCGTATACAGCTTAACGTTACCGGCGAAATTGGCGATAAATTAAAAATAAGTACCAACTATAACACCGAGGCCCAGTTTCAATTCGAGAACCAGATAAAGCTGGATTATACCGGCCACCCTGACGAGATCATTCAAAAAATTGAGGCAGGTACGGTAAGCTTGCCATTAAATACCACGCTGATAACCGGTAGCCAGGCCTTATTCGGTATAAAAACCAAGCTTAAATTTGGCAAACTGGATATCACCAGTATATTATCGCAACAGCGTTCGCAATCAAAAAGTATTACCATTACCAATGGGTCGCAGCAAGGTAACATAGCCCTTACCCCGGCTGATTATGAGGCGAACAAGCACTATTTCCTGTCGCAGTATTTCAGAAATAATTACAATAAGGCGCTGGCAAATATCCCTATCATCAGCTCTAACATCAACATCACCAAAATAGAGGTTTGGACAACTAACCGTACTAACGTTACTACCGATTCGCGCGATATATTGGCCTTTATAGATCTGGGCGAAAACAGGCCGTATAATACGGCATTGGTACGCCCCGGCACCAGCGGTTTGCCGGCGGGTTTCAGCGGCCCCGGTTTTCCGCAGCAATCAAATAGTTTATTAAGCGGCTTGCCTGTAAATGCCCGTATTACCAATTCTAATGATGTGGCCAACTATTTTAGGTCGACAGGCGCTACCGACAACTATGCCAAGCTTACCTATGCCCGCAAGCTAACAGATAAAGAGTTTACCTTAAACCCAAGGTTGGGTTATATATCGCTTAATTACCCCTTAAATAATGATGAAGTGCTGGCCGTTGCTTACCAATACTCGTACAATGGTGTCCAGTACCAGGTGGGTGAGTTTTCCAGCGATGTGGCGGTTGATCCTAACACACCGAAGGTATTGTTCACCAAGTTGCTGAAGAATGAGTTACTGAAAACCAACCTTCCAACGTGGGACCTGATGATGAAGAATATTTATTCGTTAGGTGCGTTCCAGATAAGCCCCAACAGTTTTAAGCTTAACATTGCCCGTTTGGATGATAAATCCGGAATAGAAAAAACCATAATGGATGAAGGGCAAAACACAAAGAGTAAGCGCTGGCTGCAAATTACCGGGGTTGATAACCTTGACCAGCAAAACGCCAAGCAGCCCGATGGTTATTTCGACTTTTTAGAAGGCATCACTATCGATTCGCAAAACGGGCGCATCATGTTCCCTGTGTTGGAACCCTTTGGATCCGACCTGGCTAAACAGTTTACCGCCGGCGAGGCCGACCTGGTGAACAGGTATGTTTACCAACCATTGTACGACTCGACAAAGACCATTGCCCAGCAATTCTTCCCCAAGCTTAACCGCTACACTATTAAGGGTACCTATACCTCTACCGGGGGCAGCGAGTACCAGTTGAATGCTGTAAACATTCCGCAGGGGTCAGTTGTGGTTACCGCCGGTACAGTAAAACTAAATGAAGGGACAGATTATACCATTGATTACAGCGCGGGCCGTATCAGGGTGTTAAACCAGGCATTGTTATCATCGGGGCAACCTATAAATGTAAAATTAGAGAATAACGAACTGTTTGGGGTGCAGCAAAAATCGCTATACGGGTCCAGGTTTGATTACCATGTAAGCGATAAGTTTTTGTTAGGGGGTACTATTATGCACCTTACCGAGCAGCCCATCACCCAAAACGAAATTGTTGGCGAGGAATCGATATCTAACACTATTTGGGGTTTTGATGCCAACTATAGCACACAATCGCGCTTTTTAACTCGTTTGGTTGATAAGATACCTTTTATACAAACCAAGGCACCATCTACCATTAACTTTAGCGGCGAATTTGCCAAACTAATGCCGGGGGCACCGGGGGCGTTAAACTTTGCAGGCTCAAAAAACGGCACCTCGTACCTGGATGATTTTGAGAATAGCCGTTCGGTTATCGATATCAAAAGTTCTATAGCCTGGCAAATATCGGGTACGCCGCAAATGTTCCCTGAGGCGCAATTATTTAACGATCTTAGCTACGGCTACAACAGGGCAAGGCTGGCGTTTTATAATATCGACCCTATATTTTATACCAACTCGGGCAATATACCTATATCCCGTACCGAGCTGTCTAACCACTATGTAAGGCAGGTTATTGAGCAGGAGGTGTTCCCGTTCAAGCAATCAACTACCGGGCAGCCACTAAGTCTTTCTACGCTTAATATGGCGTTTTACCCAACCGTGCGCGGGCCGTATAACTATACCACTACAGGTATTAACGCCGATGGTACCTTACAAAACCCTAAAAACAGGTGGGGCGGTATGTTCCGTAAGCTGGAAACTAACGACTTCGAATCGTTAAACGTAGGTTACATTGAATTTTGGATGCTCGATCCGTTTATTTACAAGCCAGCGTCGCAAGGTGGCGACCTGTATTTTAATTTAGGCAGCGTATCTGAAGATATTTTAAAAGACGGTCGGAAAAGCTTAGAGAACGGCCTGCCTATTGATGCCGCCACTGCCAACAATGTTGATGAAACCGTGTGGGGTAGGGTATCAAAACTACAGCCGGTTATCAATGCCTTTGATAATAACCCGGCTTCGCGTAAGTTACAGGATATTGGTTTGGACGGTATAAGCGATGCCGACGAGCAAACCAAATTTGCCCCCGTTGTGCAACAGGTTAAAGCCAAATTAAACCCGCAGGCTGCTACCGCTTTTGCCAATGACCCATCATCAGATGATTACCAGTACTACCAGGGCCCTACGCTTGACCAGGCACGTGCCGGTATATTAGACCGTTACAGCAAGTATAACGGTACAGAGGGTAACTCCAAAACTGCCGAGCAATCGCAGGCGGAACTGGGGCTGCAAACATCAGCTGCAACATCATTGCCGGATGGCGAGGATATTAACCGCGATAATAACATGAGCCAAACCGATGAGTACTTTCAATATAGAGTATCCATCCGCCCGCAGGATATGCTGGTTGGCCAAAACTTTATCAGTGATAAGGTAACCTCGAACGTGAAGCTGCCCGACGGCACCACACAGGCGGTAACCTGGTACCAGTTTAGGATACCTATTAACGAGTACCAGTCTAAAACAGGCAACATCCAGGATTTTAAGGCTATCAGGTTCATGCGGATGTTTATGACCAATTTTGCCGATACATCTATCCTGCGTTTTGCTACCCTGCAATTGGTACGCGGCGAGTGGAGGACCTTTAACGCCGAAAATAATCCAGTTAACATTATTGCCGACCCTGCCATTGCCAACCCTGTAATTGATAATTCATCCTTAGATGTGCAAGCTGTGAATATTGAAGAGAATGGTAACCGCACGCCTATACCTTATGTAGTGCCGCCGGGTATTAACCGCCAGCGTAATTACAACAACCTGCAAACCGATACCAAGCTGAACGAGCAATCGCTATCGTTAAACGTAACCAGCCTGCGCGATGGTTACTCAAGGGCGGCATTCCGCACCTTCTTTAACGATCTGCGGTCGTATAAGCGCATACAGATGTTTATACACGCCGAGGGTACCCAGCTAAAAGATAACGACCTGCATGCCTTTGTACGCTTAGGGGTAGATTACCAGGATAACTACTACGAATACGAAGTGCCCCTGGCAGTAACACAAGCCGGTACCCGCGACCCCGGCGCCATTTGGCCTGCCAGCAACGAACTTAACCTGCAGCTGGATATATTGACCAGCGCCAAGCTGGCCCGTAACAATGCCAAGCTAAATGGCTTGCCATGGCCATTTACCGTACCCTTTACCTATACCGATGGTGCCAATAAAGTAACCATAAAGGGCCAGCCCGACCTGAGCAGATTACGCACAATAATGCTGGGTGTGCGCAACCCTTACAAGCCAACCGGATTAAACGACGACGGCCTTGATAAAACAGGGACAGTTTGGTTTGATGAACTGCGCCTTACTGATTTTGACCAGCGCGGCGGCTGGGCTGCTACAGCAAGGGTTGATGCTACATTGGCCGATTTTGCTAACATCACGGTATCGGGTAGTAAAAGTACCGTGGGCTTTGGTACGCTTGACTCGAGGGTGAGCGACCGTAACCGCAGCGACGATCAGATATATGATGTATCGGGTAGTTTGGAGTTAGGTAAGTTTTTCCCGGCAAAAAGCGGGATACGCATACCTGCGTATCTTAACGTTTCGTCGCAGGTAAGCACCCCGCAGTACGACCCTGCATCGCCGGATGTGGAGCTTAAAAAAACGCTGGCTGCCGCGCCAACCAACAAAGCGCGCGACTCCATTAAAAATGTATCGGTAGATTATACGGTGCGCAAAAGCATCAACTTTACTAATGTGCATAAAGAGCGTACCAACACATCGGCACCGGTGCATGTATGGGATATAGAGAACTTTAACGCTACCTATGCCTACACCGAGTACACCCACCACGATTTTATTGTTGAGAACGATTTTGCCAAAACTTACCGCGTAGCGCTGGCCTATAACTATACTAACCAGCCTAAATACTACTCGCCGCTTGAAAAAGTGATCAAAAGCAATATGCTGGCACTTGCACGCGATTTCAACTTTAGCATACTGCCATCAAGGTTAGGCTTTAGCATCAGTTTTGACAGGTATTATTCAGAAAATACCTTACGTAACAACGACCCTAACAACTTTATACCTATACCAACCAGCTTTAACAAAAACTTTAATATTACCCGCGTATACGGCATAGGCTGGAACCTATCAAAATCGTTAACTATGGATATTGATGCTACCAACCTGTCGGTAGTGGATGAGCCGGCGGGCCGCATAAATGGTTTAAAGCGCGATACCTTGTGGGAGAATTTAAAAAAGCTGGGCCGTACTACTAACTATAACCACACCATCAATTTTAATTATACTACGCCTATTAACAAGATACCAGGGCTTGACTGGACCAGCATGACGGCGCGTTACAGCACCAACTTTAACTGGCAAACCCAACCCGAATTTGCCATTAATGACCCGACTTATGATGTAGGTAACAGCATACAAAACTCGCGCAGCATACAGCTTAACCCTACGCTGAATTTTATAAGCCTGTACAACAAATTTGCCGGCCTGCGCAAAAGCGGCGCTGATGATACAAAAAATGGGGCCGGTAAATTTTTGATGGGTATACTAACCGGTATTAAAAGCATAACCGGTACTTACACCCGCACCGAAGGAACGTTTTTACCGGGCTATTTGCCGCAGTCAAACTTCCTGGGGCAGGATCTGACCTATAACGCGCCGGGCATTGGTTTCTTGCTGGGCAGCCAGGCCGATTTGCGGAGCCGGGCAGTAGCCAATGGCTGGATATCTAAAGATACCCTGCAAAACCAGTTGTATGTAAAATCGTTTAATGAGGATATTAACCTGCGCAGTATCATTGAGCCGGTATCTGACCTAAGGATAGAGCTGATAGCCTTTAGAACGCAGGACCGTAACTATCAAACCAACTTTAAATACCTGGCATCAACCAATAGTATAGAAAATTTAAGCCCGGTAACATCGGGTACTTACAGTGTGTCGTTCCTGTCGCTTGCTACGGCGTTCTCAAAAACAGGGGGCATCAACAATACATCGGCTGTGTTCCAAAAGTTTTTAGATAACCGCGCCATTATATCGCAAAAACTGGGGCAAGCCAATCCAAATTCAGGGGGTGCAGGCACTACCCAAGGTTACGCCGATGGTTATGGCCCTAACTCGCAAAACGTTTTGGTGCCGGCATTTTTGGCGGCATATTCGGGCAAAAGCGCCGGCTCGGCAAGTCTTAACCAGTTTCCTAAAACACCAATACCCAACTGGCAAATAAGTTATGGCGGTTTAAGCAAGCTGCCGTTTTTTAACGAGATGTTTCAATCGCTTGATATTAAGCACGGCTATCGGTCGTCGTACAATATAAACAGCTATACCACGCTGCTGCAATACCAGGAAGCTAACGGCCAGGTAGTGACCCGCGACGCGAATAACGACTTTTTGCCTTTTTACCAGTTTTCGCAAATAACCATATTTGAGCAGTTTGTACCTCTGTTTGGTGCCGACGTACGTTTTAAAAATGATATGACCGCCAATTTTGAATACCGCAGAACACGGTCGTTAAGTTTAAGCCTGCTGAACAGCCAGTTGGCACAGCAAAACGAAAACATTTTGGTATTTGGCTTTGGCTACCGGCCTAAAAACTTCAGGATGCCATTTGGCCTGTTTGGGCGCGGCAACCGTACCGATAACGATGTGAACTTTAAACTTGATGTGGCCTTACGCGATAACAAAACCCTTATATACCGCGCCGATGTGGAAGCGGCCGAAATATCATCGGGCGCGCAAAACATCACGCTAAGGCCATCTATTGATTATGTTATCAACCAGCGGTTCAACTTAAGCCTGTTTTACGATTCGAACATTACGCGCCCTTATACTTCGCAAACCTTTAATACTGCCTTTACCAATTTTGGTATCAACTTAAAGCTGTTGTTGCAGTAGGCTAATTTTTAGTCTGTAATTTCTTGCGTTCCTTAGCGGCTTTTTCCTGTTGTTTCTTTAAGTCTTTGGCGGCTTTCTCCTGTTGCTTTTTTAGCTCTTTAGCAGCTTCCTCTTTTCGTTCCTGGTCCTTTTTCTTCTGTTTCTCCAGGTTCTTTTTATCCTTTTCCAGTACCTCTTTAACAGGAGGCTGCTTACCATCGCCAACGCCCGCGCACTTTTTTATACCGCCAAGTAAGGTAAGCCAGGCCGTTTTAAAAAACGGGTAGTTATAAGGGCGTGTATATATCACATTGGCAACGCGTGCGGGCTTGCCGCCATCGTCGGGGTTATCGTGTTTAATAATAAAGGTGTTAGCTAATGCCGATATCAGGCCACGTTTTTTATATTGTTCGCCAATATCAGTTTTAAGTACCTCTATATTCAAATCGTTATACAACAGGTTAACTGTACCGGTGGCTACTTTTTTGTTGGCGTGTATATCAAAATCGAGGCTTTTTACGTTGCCCGATTTAAGCCGCACCGACGACATGCCCATAGTAGCCTTGTTTAGTGCCGCAAAGTCCATCGGGCCTAAATGGCCTTTATAGCTGTAATGATAGTCGGGGTCGTTAAGGCGAAAGGCAAACTGCACGTTAAACTTGCCCTGCCCCATAAAATAGCTGGTTAATGCCACCTTAAGGGTGTTGTCTTTTATCAGGCTATCGGTAATGTTAGTAATGTTTAAAAAATTACCCCCGGTATTATTAAATGTGATGGTGCCCACCTTGCCCAGGCTTTTACTGTATTGGCTGTAAGCGATATCAATACCTTTTAAAGTAAGCGTATCGATATTTAGCCCGGCCTTTAAATTTTTAAGGCCGTACTGCGGGAAGGTAACTACCCTGTCGTTAAACTTTGGGCCCACCTTATAGTTACTGAACAGGCCCAGTTTAGCAGCGGTTATGGTTACGCGCGAACTATTGATGGTATGATACTGATGGTAACTGTTAAAATCGAAGTTATTTATTCGGATAGTGGGGACATGCACACTAAACCTGTCGCTTTTGCTTTTGTCAAAAAATGCCTGGAAGGGTAGTGTCGGGATAATATCCACCCCGGTTATATCGATGGTTTTTGTGTGGGATGAGAACCTTACCGACTTTACCTTATACATGTAAGTACCGGCTGCGGTGCGGCTGCTGTAGTTATTAAGTTCGGTTACAATATCTGTACAATAAAACAACCTGGAATTATCTGCCTGCGTAGCAGAATCTATCAGCAAACCGGTAGCTGTAAAGTTTATCTTTTTGATTTGAGTGAGTGCCGGGGGGAAGCCTTGCGCATAGTTGGTATAATTTAAGTGCGCATCTGTAAGGTAAACACCGCCTACACTGATAGAGCGGATACTTTTGGATATTTTTTGATAGAGCGTCTTGTCGTTTTTTGGCAGGGTGTCCTTGCCGCCGTGTTCGTGCCAGCTTAAGTCGATATTAGGCTCGTTAAGGGTAATGATGCCGATATTTACTTTTTTGCGAAAGTAAAATTCAAAGGGGTGAATAGCCGATACCACTAAACGCTTTACCGTTATATTGTATAGGTTATTGGGTGCGGTACCCTGCTTCTTTTTCTGTAGATAAACGCCGCTGTCCATCTTTAAAGCTACGTTGTACAAAACCACCTTGCCCTGCAACAGCGATAAATCGGCATCGCTAAAGTTAATGCTGTACAGGCTGTCGCTGCCGGTTGCTACGGCCTCTTTTAGTTTTTTAGACAGGTAAGGTTCGGCCATATAGCTTAGCACTATTGCCGGTATCACTATGAGTACAATAAATACGGCCAAAACAATAAGCAATACCCTTTGCCACCTGTGTTTAAATAATTTTTTTATATCGGCCATATTAATAGTTATAAATTATAAAGCGGTTAAAGCAACAAAAGCGCAGAACAACTGGTTATGTCAACGCTATTAGTTACCGGCTTTTTGTTGTTGTTCGGCTGCTGCCTTATCTGCCTTTTCCTTTTCTTCGGCGGCTTTTTTCTCGGCTTTTTCCCTTTTACGTTCCTCGCGGCGCTTTTTCCTGTCTTCTTTGTATTGTTTAAACTTGTCTAACAGGTTAGTTACTTTATTTACCGCGTTAGTTACCTTGCTCTCGGTTTTTCTGTCGAAACCTACGCTGGGTTTTAAGCCATCAAGCAGTCCCTTATATAAAAAGCTAAAGAACGAGGTCTTAGTGTCGCGTGCCACATCAATAGGCCCCGGGCGAAACACACCTTTGCTGTTTGGGTTATCATCCTCGATGATGAGCGTATTGGCAAGGGTGGATATAAAGCCTTGTTTTTGCAACTCTACCTTGCCCGAATCTTTGCGGAGCAATTCTATATTCAGGTTTTTATAGTAAAATTCCAGTTGGCCTTTGCCTTTGTAATTATTGGCGTTTACGTTAAAATGCAGCCTGTCAATATCCGCCGATTTTACGTGCACCAGTGCCAGCGGCTTCACCAGTTTATCCAGTTTGCGGCCGTCAAATTTGCCCAGGGTGCCGTTGTAGTTAAAGGCGCCATCCTTTGCATTAAGGTTAAATTTAAAATTTACGTTAAGGTTGCCCGCATCCATAAAGCGGGTATCAATATGTGCCAGCATAAAAGGGTTTGTTTTTTTAGCAGCGGCATCGTTGGTTACATTTAATATATAACCATTGGTATGTTTAAAGGCAATCTCGCCGGTAAAGCCCGTGGTGGCATCGGCCTCTAAATACTTAATATCGGTGTTTTTAATGTTAAGCCGCTTTAACTTCATATCAAGCGCCACCTTTTGTAATTCCTGGTGCGGGTCTTTACCTATCTTCGATCTTTTTACCCCTTTATATTTGTTATTGCTATATATCTCTACACTGGCATTAGCAATATCCATGGTACCGGCATAAAGTTTTTGGTCGCGTAAAAAGCGTTGCAGGTCTATATTATTTATAGCAATCTGTTTAAATTTTAACGTGTATATCTCACCGGGTTCGCCGCTTACCTTATAAAACTGCGTTTTGTTATACCGTGGCAGATAGCTAACGCCATCCAGTACAATGTTGCGTTTGGCTGTCGAAAAATATATTTGCTTTAGCGCCACCTTGTACATTTTATTTGGCGTTATAACCGCGTAATCCTTCACCCGCACCTCAACCCCTTTTGTGTAATAAAACCGGCTGCTATCGTTACCTGACAGGGAATCGATAAATACATCAGATATATTAAGGTTAACGTGTTTTAAACTATTGGTTTTAACCACTTTGTTGCTGCGGTTTATATAATTAAGGCTGATGTCGTTCAGCGCTATCGAGTCTATACGCAACTGCTTAAATGTTTTCTTGATGATCTCGTAAGGGCTTTTAGGCTTACCCACCTTAACAGTATCGTTAAAAGCATAGCGCTTATTTACTATGGTAAGGCTGGGTTTATCTATCGATATATTGTTAATGTTCAATATCTTTTCCTGGTAGGCTTTGCGTGCGCCCAGGTTTTTTATGGATAACTTTTTTACTCCTAACGTGAATAAATTGTCAGGCGCTTTTTTGTTAGCTACCATTTTTAGGTAGATGTTGGTATCGGGCACCAGTTTAAAATCGCTTAAGGTTACATCGCCCGATGTTAAGTTAAGGTCAAAGTCCGAGTACTCGATATGATATAAGCTATCGGTAGTTTTTAGTACCAGCGCTTTTAGCTGGGCCTGCAAATAGGGCTTCCAGTGGTCCTGCGCAATGTATTTTTGATAGGCGTAGTAACCGGTACCGCCAAGTGCAAGCAATACAGCTAATAAAATAAAGGGCCATTTGCGTACTGATTTTTTTTCGGCGGGCTGGTTTTCTAAATCGTCCATTGCATAAAATGTTGAGGTATAACAATAAAACTTTGATTTTGTTGCCGCTGACAAACTGTCACTCGATATATAAAAATTATGTATTTTTGCAGCTCAACTATTATATATACGATGGATTTGCTTATTCCGGATAAGGTGCATGACGAAAGCAGGCAAGGCGAGGCTTTACTATTAGAGCCTATTGGTAAAAATGATGGCCGTAAGCTATATATTGAAAGCTATGGCTGTGCTATGAATTTTAGCGACAGTGAAATAGTGGCTTCGATATTGGCAGAGCAGGGCTTTGAAACTACATCAGATTTTAATAATGCCGATGTAGTGTTTATTAACACCTGCTCGATACGCGAGAATGCCGAGGTGCGTGTGCGTAACCGGTTAAAAGAATTTGCCGGCGCTAAATTTAAAAACCCCGGTATGGTGGTTGGCGTGCTGGGCTGTATGGCCGAGCGTTTAAAAGCCAAATTTTTAGAAGAAGAAAAACTGGTAGATGTAGTTGTAGGCCCCGATGCCTACCGCGACCTGCCTAATCTAATAGACCAGGTAGATAGTGGCCAGCGTGCCGTAAACGTTTTATTAAGCCGCGAAGAAACCTACGCCGATATTAGCCCCGTGCGTTTAAATAGCAATGGCATTAACGCCTTTGTATCTATTATGCGCGGCTGCGATAATATGTGTTCGTTTTGCGTGGTACCGTTTACACGTGGCCGCGAGCGCAGCCGCGATGCACAGTCGATAGTTGACGAGTGTACCGACCTGTTTAATAAAGGCTACCGCGAGGTTACTTTATTGGGCCAAAACGTAGACTCGTACAGGTGGAGTGCACCTGTAGCAGAAGGCAGTGGGCAGTTGGCTGTTGGCGATGAAGTTAAAATGGTAAACTTTGCCAACCTTTTAGAGATGGTAGCATTGGTTAGCCCTGATCTGCGTGTGCGTTTTTCAACATCGCACCCTAAAGATATTACCGACGAGGTTTTGTATACCATTGCAAAATACGATAACATTTGTAACTATATACACCTGCCGGTACAAAGCGGGAACAGCCGTATACTGGATATAATGAACCGCACATACGACCGCGAGTGGTATATGAACCGGATTGATGCCATACGCCGTATAATACCCGAGTGTGCCATATCTACTGACGTGATCACTGGTTTTTGTACCGAGACCGAGGAGGAGCACCAGGAGACCGTAAGCATGATGGATTATGTGAAGTACGATTTTGCTTACATGTTTAAATACAGCGAAAGGCCGGGTACTTTAGCCGCCAAACGCTATGCGGATGATATACCTGAAGAGGTTAAGCAAAGCCGCCTGGCACAAATTGTGGCCAAGCAGCAGCAGTATTCGTTTTACCGCATGCAGGCACGCATAGGCCGGGTAGAGAAGGTGCTGATAGAAGGCTACTCAAAAAAATCTGACAAGGATTATTGCGGCCGCAGCGACCAGAATGCCATGGTAATATTCCCGGTAAGCGAAAATTATAAACCCGGCCAGTATGTAAACGTACTGGTTGAAAGAACAACATCGGCAACGCTGATAGGGAAGATAGTTGAATAGAAGCAAGAATTAAGAATCAAGAGACAGGACCAGAAAATTGCATGAGACATAACTTTAAGAACTTAAAAGTGTGGCAGAAAGCAATGGATCTTACAGATATGACATTTGAATTTTGCAAGAATTTGCCTGTAAACGAACGTTATAACCTGATTGATCAAATCAACAGATGTTCGTGTTCGGTTCCTTCTAATATTGCCGAGGGATCGGGTAAAAATACAAATAAGCATTTTGCAGAGTTTTTATCAATTGCTATATCTTCATCATTTGAACTGGAAACACAATTATTAATATGTGAGCGTAGGAAGTACGGGTCTATAGAGAAATTAAGGGATTGTTTGGAAAAGGTGTCCGAAGTGCAAAGAATGATTTTTGCATTTAGAGAACACGTTTTAAAAGCCGAAACATCTCTTGATTCTTGACTCTTATCTCTTGACTCTTTTTTAAATATGGAAGTACAAGAAATAAAACAACGCTTTGGCATCATTGGTAATTCGCCATTGTTAAACAGAGCTATAAATATTGCCAACCAGGTGGCACCTACCGATATATCGGTACTGATAACCGGCGAGAGTGGTAGCGGTAAAGAGGTGTTTTCACACATTATCCATCAAATGAGCCCGCGCAAGCATGGGCCTTTTATAGCGGTAAACTGCGGTGCCATACCCGAGGGCACTATTGATTCGGAACTATTCGGCCACGAAAAGGGAGCCTATACCGGTGCCGTTGGCGAACGTAAAGGATATTTTGAGACCGTTAATGGTGGTACCATATTTTTAGATGAAATTGCCGAGATGCCCCTGGGCACACAGGCACGCTTGCTGCGCGTGCTGGAGTCGGGGCAGTACATCAGGGTTGGTTCGTCAAAGGTCGAGAAAACAAACGTGCGTGTAATAGCGGCTACTAATGTTGATGTTTACGACGCTGTGAAAGCCGGCCGTTTCCGCGAGGACCTGTACTATCGTTTAAATACCGTACCGTTGCGTATACCACCCCTGCGCGACAGGAAAGAAGATATTTTCCTGCTGTTCCGCAAGTTTACATCAGATTTTACCGATAAATACCGCACACCGCCCATTCAACTGGATGACGAAGCGCAGCAGGTATTAATAAATTATACATGGCCGGGTAATGTGCGTCAATTGAAAAATATGGCCGAGCAACTGGCTGTTTTAGAGCGCGACAGGGTTATAACAGCAGCAACCCTGCTTACCTATATACCGCATGAGGCCGGTCGCAGCAATTTGCCCATGCGTTTGGATAATCAGCCTAAAGAGGATTTTTCTGAACGGGATATATTGTACAAAGTGCTGTTTGATATGAAGCGCGATATGGTTGAATTGAAAAAGCTGGTAGCCGATATTATTGAGCATGGTGGTGTAAGTACAAGTTATCCAAACCACTCGCAGGCTATAACGCAGCTATACCGCGATATTGAATTACCGGTTAGCAATAACGAGGCACAATTTACCCTGCAGCAACCCGTTAACAATAACATTGGCGGCAATAGCAATAGCAATAACAACAATACCGATTATAATATAACGCACGAGGCCGAAGAGGTGGAAGAATCGCTGTCGCTGATAGATAAAGAATCGGACCTGATACGGAAGGCGCTAAAAAAGCATAAGGGCAAACGTAAACTGGCCGCAAACGAACTCGGTATTTCAGAAAGAACCTTGTATCGTAAAATAAAGGAGCTAAATTTATAAGCTAAAGATGAGAAGAAGGGACTTTTTAAGTTTGGTTACAGCAGGCACGGGTGGGGCGCTTTTAAGCTCGTGCTCTTATAAACTATCGCAAAGTGGTGCTTCTACCGTAGGGTTAAAAACAATAAATGTGCAGTATTTCGAAAATAACGCGCAGTTAGTGGTAGCCACTCTAAGCCAGTCGTTTACTGAGGCGCTAAAAAATCGTATACGCAGCCAAACAAGTTTAAGTATAGTGCGGGGCGAAGCTGATGCAATTATGGGCGGCAGCATTACCGGTTATACTATAGCCCCGGTATCAATTGAAGCTACCAATCCCAATCAGCCACCTATAGCCGGAGCCAGCCGTTTAACCATTACGGTAAACGTAAAATATACTAACGATAAGGATAAAAAGCTTAGTTTTGATGAGTCGTTTTCAAAATACGCAAACTTTACCGGCGATATAAACGCGCGCGAGCAGGCGTTGATACAAGACATTACTAAGCAATTAACAGACGATATTTTTAACAGAGCGTTTGCCAGTTGGTAAGCAATAACGTATTTTAACCGGGTGGATCAATACTTAGATAACAGGCATAAAGAGATTTTGTGGAATTTGCTGGCAACCCCTGCAGATACGGGCCAGTTGTATGTTCAAAACCTGGAAAGGCTGGTTAACGATTATCCGCAAAGCGGTATTTTGCAGGTGATGCTGGCACGCGCCGGTAACGAGCAGCATATAGGTAAGGCGGCAACCTATTTTAACCCGCGCATACTGCACAAACTGCTGCACAACCCCGAAGACCTGAAAGAAGTTGCCGCGAGTGATATAATAGCGCTAACCGATGATAAACCATATAGTGGTTATTTAAACGCCGCACCTGTTACCGAAAGTGTAACTACAACTATAGAGGAAGAAGAACCAGCAGTTGCTGAAATTATAGAGGCTCCTGTTGAGCATGAAGCAAGCCCTGTTACCGAAACTGAGGATGTGTTGACTGAGGAACAAGAGGCACCTGAAATTGAAGAGGAAACTATTGCAGCACAGGAGTTGGTTACTGATACTGAAGAAGAAGCTACCCTAATCGAAGAACCTATAGCAGACGATGCTGAGGAACAAATAGCAATCGAAGAACCGGAAACAACAACAGAAAATAACGAGTTACCACAGGCGGAAGACACAACACCGGAGCCCGATGAGGAACATAAAGAAGTATTAGCCGACTACGGATATATACCGCACCTGCCACAAGATAGGTTCGACGAAGAGGAAGAACCAATTACAGCGGATGAAGATGCCGGTATAGAGCCGCTTATTGCAGCTGATGAGGCAACAACGGAGCCTGAACAGTTCATTATACCCGAGCCTGATGCCGGGCAGCAGGATACGCAATCCTTTAGCCATATAATTGCAGCGGATAACTACGATAAAGAAGAGGAACATTTTAGGCAGGATATTGAAGACGATATTTACGACGAAATTGTAAGCATTGAAGATATAGGCTTTGAAGCCATAGCCTACGAAACCGGCCATCCAACATTTTCGATACCGGATGCGGAAGTAGTTGAGGACGAGCAACAGGTGTCGCCTATAGTTGAGCATAACGAAGACGATTACGCCTCGTTTGATCAAAAGCTAAACGAACTGCGTAATGCCGAGGCACCTGCACAGGAAGCCGACACTTACCAGGCCGCCGCCATAGAGCAACCCACAGCGCCTGTAGATGAGCCGGCTGCGCAGCCAGTACAAGCCTTTGTTGGCGAAAGCAGCCATGTATCGCGCTATAACGACGATAAGATGCCTTACAGCTTTATGTGGTGGTTAGATAAAACGCGCAAAGAGCACGCCGATAGCTTTAGGCCCTACGCTACAGAAGCACCTGCAAGCACTACGCCCCCGCCCAAAGAAAAGGCAGATACACAGCAGGCATCTGCCCCATTAACAAATAAGCCGGCAGATGAGCTACAGCAGCAGTATTACGAAAATATTTTTAGCCTAACATCAGTAAGTGGTATTGAAAGGGATGCCGAAACGCCCGAAGTAGATTTTGACCATAACAAAAAAGAGGATGTTATTATTGAGCGGTTTATACACACCGACCCGCAAATAAGACCTTTAGCTGCTGATAAACTGGATAACGAAAATAAGGCTAAAAGAAGCTCGGAAGACCAGGACGAACTGGTTACAGAAACACTGGCCCGCATATATACCGATCAAATGCTATATCATAAAGCCATAGCTACTTATAAAAAATTGATATTGAAATTTCCGGAAAAAAAGCTTTACTTTGCAGCCCAGATTGAACAGTTAGAAAAGAAAACCAATTGATATAATAAGAAATGTATTTACTTTTAATCATCATCACCATCATTATATGTGCTCTGTTAGGGCTTATCGTATTAATTCAAAACCCTAAGGGCGGTGGTTTAGCATCAAATTTTTCGGGCTCGTCGCAACTAATGGGCGTGCAAAAAACAGGCGACTTTTTAGAAAAAGGTACCTGGGTATTAGCCATCAGCATTATGGTTTTATCGTTAGCAATTAACGTATCTGTTAAAGGCGGCGCGCAAAAATCTGATGACCCGGCAACTACCGAGCTGATCAAAAAAGTATCTAAACCATCAACCACTGCTCCTGCTGCGGCACCATTAAACCTGCCAACAGCACCGGCACCTGCTCCTAAAAAATAACATTATATAAGGTATAGAAAAAAGGCTTTGGAATTTCCAAAGCCTTTTTTGCTTAAATAGCATACTGACACGATGACACCCGCAGGTTAAATTAATATTTATAACCTATTACCCTACAGACAAAAGGGTGACAATTATACAGTAAATATGCCAATGAACGCAGTATTGACCTGCTTGGCATAATTGATGTGAAAACCATAAGCGAAAACTAAAATTATAAAATCAAAATAGTATTACTATGTCATTAAACATTAAACCCCTTGCGGATAGAGTGGTAGTAGAAGCTGCTGCTGCTGAAACAAAAACTGCTTCTGGTATTTACATCCCCGAAACAGCACAAGAAAAACCACAAAAAGGAACCATTGTAGCTGTTGGCCCGGGTAGGTATGCTGATGCATCAGGCTCGCTTATACCAATGGCCAGCAAAGTTGGTGACGAAGTATTATACGGTAAATATGCCGGTACCGAGATCAACCTTGATGGTAAAGAGTATTTGATCATGCGCGAATCTGATCTGTACGCGGTTATTTAATTTAATCCCCCGAATTTTGAATGACTGAATTATAGAACTCAGTTGTAAACAATAATTCAATAAATCAATAATTCAATAAATAAAAATACTATGTCAAAACAAGTTAAATACAATGTTGAGGCACGCGACGCTTTAAAGCGCGGTGTTGATATTTTAGCTAATGCAGTTAAAGTAACATTAGGCCCAAAAGGTCGTCACGTAATTATCGATAAAAAGTTTGGTTCGCCGGCTGTTACTAAAGATGGTGTAACTGTAGCTAAAGAAATTGAACTGAAAGACCCAATTGAAAACATGGGTGCACAAATGGTTAAAGAAGTTGCCTCAAAAACTGCTGATATTGCAGGTGATGGTACTACTACTGCTACCGTTTTAGCGCAAGCCATTGTTACTGCAGGTATTAAAAACGTTGCAGCCGGTGCAAACCCAATGGATTTAAAACGCGGTATTGATAAAGCAGTTGCCGAAGTTGTTAAAAACCTTAAAGCACAATCGCAAACAGTTGGCGAAGACAATAACAAAATTAAACAAGTAGCTTCTATATCTGCAAATAACGACGAGGTTATCGGTTCGTTAATCGCCGAAGCTATGGGTAAAGTTGGTACATCAGGCGTTATTACTGTTGAAGAAGCAAAAGGTACCGAAACTGAAGTTAAAACTGTAGAAGGTATGCAGTTTGACCGTGGTTACCTGTCGCCATACTTTGTTACCAACTCTGATAAAATGGAAGTGGAATTAGAAAACCCTTACATTTTGATCTACGACAAAAAAATATCTTCAATGAAGGAATTGCTTCCTATTTTGGAGAAACAAGTACAAACAGGCAAACCTTTATTAATTATTGCCGAGGATTTGGACGGCGAAGCATTAGCTACATTGGTAGTTAACAAAATTCGCGGTTCGTTAAAAGTTGCTGCTGTTAAGGCACCGGGCTTTGGCGATCGTCGTAAAGCAATGTTAGAGGATATCGCTGTTTTAACAGGTGGTACTGTAATATCTGAAGAAAGAGGTTACAAATTAGAAAGCGCTGACCTATCTATGTTAGGCCAGGCCGAAAAAATATCTGTTGATAAAGACAACACAACCATTGTAAATGGTAACGGTGATACCGAGCTGATAAAAGGCCGTGTTGGCGAAATACGCGCGCAGATAGAAACTACTACATCTGATTACGATAAAGAAAAACTGCAAGAGCGTTTAGCTAAATTAAGCGGCGGTGTTGCAGTATTGTACATTGGTGCAGCATCTGAAGTAGAGATGAAAGAGAAAAAAGACCGTGTTGACGATGCTTTACATGCAACCCGTGCGGCTGTTGAAGAAGGTATTGTTGCAGGTGGTGGCGTAGCCTTCATCCGTGCGGTAGCTGCCCTGGCAGACCTTAAAGGTGCTAACGAAGATGAGAATACTGGTATCCAGATCATCCGTCGTGCTATCGAAGAGCCTCTTCGTCAAATTTGCGATAACGCAGGTATCGAAGGATCTATCGTAGTGCAAAAAGTTAAAGAAGGCACTGCCGACTTTGGTTACAATGCACGTACCGACAAATACGAAAACTTAATTGGTGCCGGTGTTATCGACCCAACTAAAGTAGGCCGTGTAGCTTTAGAGAACGCAGCTTCTATCGCAGCCATGTTGTTAACAACAGAGTGTGTATTAGCTGACGAGCCTGAAGATGAAAAAGGCGGTATGCCACCAATGGGCGGCGGTGGCATGGGCGGTATGATGTAATAACATTGTATTAGCTTAGCTAATTATATAAAACCCCTGTCTATTTTTATAGACAGGGGTTTGTTGTTATTAGGCATGCTGTATGCGTTTTTTATACCATATGCTTATTTGGTATATAGCTATTGTTAAGCTCTTTAAGCTATTTTAAGCGTTAATGTTATTTTTTTGTAACATAATTACTATTTGAGGCATTAGGCACAGCATTTGAATACTTGCCCCTATGAAACAGATAGTAAATAAAAGGAAGCATATACACAGCCGCATAGTTGAATGGGTGCTGTTTAAAGGCCCCGAACTATTTGTAACCCTTTATAGTTAATAAAAAATCCTAATTTTGGCTCCCGTAATGGAGCTTAAAGAATTTTATCAGCAATTTCATCTTTGGTTAGTACATAAGGGGCCAAGTTATGCCGCCGGGCTGATCATCTTATTTGCCGGTATCTGGTTTATTAAGTTTTTAAGATCGCGGCTGCGCGACAGGCTTTTGCAAAGGCAGGTACACTCGTCATTACAACCCTTCTTTTTAAGTTTAACCATTACCAGCTTATACGTACTGCTCATTATTTTTGTGATGAATATAATAGGCTTCGAGCTTACCATATTCACTACCATTATAGGTGCGTTTAGCGTTGCGGCAGGTCTGGCACTTTCAGGTACGTTTCAAAACTTTGCGGGTGGTGTACTTATACTGCTGCTAAAGCCTTTTGAAATTGACGACAGCATAATTGCCCAGGGGCAGGATGGTAAGGTAACATCAATACAAATATTTTACACCGTATTAATTACCGCCGATAACAAAACCGTTATTATACCAAACGGCAAGTTGTTTAACGAAGTAATAGTAAATGTAACCCGCGAAGGCAAGCGCCGCCTTGATTTTGAAGTAAAGGTAGCCTACGCCAACGATCTGGATAAAATGAAGGGTATTATTAATACCGCCATAAACACAACCCCGGGTATATTAACAGACCCCGCCCCGCGTGTGGGTATCATCTCGATGGAGATAGACTCCATCAGGTTAACGGTAAATGTATGGGTTGAGCCTGCCAACTTTTTAACCGCCAAAATAGCCCTGCAAGAAAATATTTATACGAATTTTGGCGCCAACGGCGTTAATTTCCCTAAAGCGGGATAGTTTATCCCTACCCGTACTATATTTATAAAACCTCTGTTTTATTGTAATACTATCAGTAGTTTTGACCCATGCAGCGCGAACAGATTTCGGTTTTTGATATGTTTAAGATAGGCATTGGCCCGTCAAGCTCGCATACGCTTGGGCCGTGGCGTGCCGCGCAACAATTTGTGCAATTATTAGGCGACAGGGAAGTGTTGCCGCTGGTTGTACAAGTAAAAATATTGCTATATGGCTCGCTGGCAAAAACAGGCAGGGGCCATGGTACCGATATTGCCATACTGCTTGGCCTTAGCGGCGATAACCCGGTAACTTTTGAGGTAGATAAAATAACCGATAAAATAGCCCATATAACCAACAGCCGCCAGCTAACGTTGGGTGGTACCACGCCAATAGCATTTGATGTAGCCAACGACCTGCTATTTTTATTTGCCGAAAGCCTGCCTTACCACCCCAACGCGGTAACCTTTCAGGCGTTTTTGAGTAATGAAACTGCCGTATCGGCCACTTATTATAGCATAGGAGGCGGCTTTGTAGTAATGGATGGCGCGCAAAGCCAGCAAAAGGCCGAGGTTGACCTGCCCTTCCCGATAGATACTGCCGGCGACCTGCTGCACTGGTGCTTAAAAACCGGGCTCAAAATATCAGAAGTGGTGATGGAGAATGAGCTGGCCTGGCGCAGCGAAAAGGAAACCCACGATGGTGTATTAAACATATTTAAGGTGATGCAGGAGTGCATGTACCGTGGTTGCCACACCGGTGGCAGCCTGCCGGGCGGGCTAAATGTTGGCCGCCGCGCATCGGCATTAAACAAAAGACTGGTGGGTGGGCATACTTACAGCAATTATGCAGGTTGGGTGCAGGTAATGCGCCAAACAGGCAATACCTTCCAGAATATATTGGATTGGGTAAGCTGCTTTGCACTGGCCGTTAACGAGGAGAATGCCTCGTTTGGCCGCGTAGTAACCGCGCCAACCAACGGTGCGGCGGGAGTTATACCTGCCGTGCTGCAGTATTTTATTGCTTTTTGCGATGGTTTTAGCGATCAAAAGATCATCCAGTTTTTGCTGACCGCATCAGAGGTGGGTAGCATATTTAAAAAAGGTGCTACCATATCAGCCGCTATGGGCGGCTGCCAGGCCGAAATTGGCGTATCATCGGCAATGGCAGCGGCCGCGCTTACCGAATGTTTGGGCGGCAGTCAACGGCAAGTACTCATGGCCGCCGAAATTGCTATGGAACATCACTTAGGCCTAACCTGCGACCCAATAGGCGGCCTGGTACAAGTGCCGTGTATCGAACGGAATACCATGGGCGCCATAAAGGCTATAACCGCCAGCCAACTGGCGCTGCAAAGCAACCCCGACAAAGCCAAGGTAAGCCTTGATGCCGTAGTAAAAACTATGTGGCAAACCGCGCTGGATATGAACTCTAAATACAAAGAAACATCAGATGGCGGCCTGGCCATCAATATTCCTATTAGTTTGCCTGAGTGTTAAATATCAACTTTCTAAAGTCTTATATTAAGCGTTAGAAGTATTGCCGCCAACACTTAATACGTATCTTGTACGTAAGCATCTAAAACAGCAAAACTTTTTAAGCGGTAACCAAAAAAGTACGCTTTTTACAAATATTCCTCTGGGTATCCTGGTCATAGGGGTGTTGCAATCGCTGCATACCGGCATGCCTTTATTTTTCATTGTGTGGGTTGTATAGGTTGTAATAGCTTTAAGGCAAAGCTTAAGCGGTATTAGCAAGTAATACATATAAACCAAACTATTGGTATAGCAAGGTAAATTAAGCACATGCCAAAGCACATAAAATGTTAATAAACTATAAGGGGCTTTTGGGGTGGGGCTGGTTGTACCAGGCTCAAATACGAATGGCGCAAAAGTGCAGATAAGAGTACTGCTTGTTTACCAGCAGGTATGCCGGCCGTACATAACGTGGCTTTAACGAAGAAAACGCACCAAATACAATTATCAGTAATAATATAAGTGGCACCAATTCTGCAACTTCAGGTAAAAAAGAGCGTTTTTCGTTAGTTGTTACCTTGTCGGTGCGTTTTGTATGGGGTAAAGTGCTTTTGTTGTCAGACGGTTTTCCCTGCTTTAAATTTAAAATGTAGGCGGGTGTATTACGGTCGGCAGTATAATGCGGCAGGTAAAAAATGTGCAACACCGTCATAAACGTATATGCCGATACTAATACCAGCATAAGATATTGGTTCCTGAAGTTGTTGTTAATAGTTATCACCTTGCTTAAATACTTGACTAACAAATCTATAAAAAAAACTGTGTCATTCAAAAATTTGAAAAAATGTTTAAGCTGCTTTTTTATAAGGTGCTGTAAATATTGTATTTAACAGTGCAATTGGTTAAATTCACCTCATCATGAGCCTTAACCACCGCCGCACCTTTATCAAACAAGCCACCGCGCTTGCCGGGGCTTTTAGCGCCGCCAGTTTATTTAATTATGCCCACGCCGAAGAATTTGGCAAGGCACTAAAAAACAAAGCCCATTTAAGCCCTCAGCAACTGGCTGCCGATGAAGATTTTTGGGCGGTGATACAGCGCGGTTATACGGTTAGCCCAACAATTATCAATTTAAATAATGGCGGGGTATCGCCGGCACCAATTGTAGCGCAACAGGCGCTCGACAGGTATAACACGCTGGCGAATGAGGGGCCGTCGTATTTTATGTGGCGCATACTTGACCAGGGCCGCGAACCCCTGCGCGAAAAGCTGGCTAACCTGGCCGGTTGCCTGCCGGATGAAATTGCCATTAACCGCAACTCCACCGAAGCTTTAAACACGGTTATTTACGGCCTTGACCTAAAAGCCGGCGACGAGGTAATAGGCACCAAACAGGATTACCCAAATATGATACAGGCCTGGAAACAGCGGGCCAGCCGCGAGGGGATAGTTTATAAGCAAATAAACTTTAACCTGCCTATAGAGAATGACGAAGAAATAGTAAAAGGCTATGCCAATGCCATTACGCCAAAAACAAAGAGTATTCACATAACGCATATTGTAAACTGGATAGGGCAAATAATGCCGGTACGCAAAATATGCGATATGGCCCATGCCAAAGGTATAGAGGTATTTGTAGATGGCGCACACTCTTTTGGTTTGCTTGATTATAAGATACCCGACCTGCATTGCGATTACTTTGGTACCAGCCTGCATAAATTCCTGTCTGCACCAATAGGCAGCGGCATGTTGTGGATTAAAAAGGAAAAAATTGCCAAAGTATGGCCGCTTACGTGTAACCCAACCCCGCAGGGTACTGATATACGCAAGTTTGAAACATTGGGTACCCGCAGCTTTGCCATAGAACAAGCAATTGGAGAATCTATTAACTTCCATATGGCTATAGGGCCAAAACGCAAGGAGGAGCGCATACGCTACCTTAAAAATTACTGGGCCAAAAAAGCACAGGCTATACCTAAGGTAAAAATACTTACATCGTTAAAGGACGAGTATTCCTGCGCTATTTGCGGCGTAGCGGTTGACGGCCTAACCCCGCAAGACCTGGACACCGCCCTGTGGAACTATAAGATACACACTGTAGGTATTGTATGGGAAAACATTAGCTGCGTACGCATTACCCCGCATGTATACACCACCCTGTACGATCTGGACAAACTGGTGCACGCCCTTACCGAAATTGCCGGCAAAAAGGTATAGCAAATTGTTTATGGCTTAAATTCTTTAGCTACCGCTGCCGATATCTTTTTTACCCACCAACCATACATTTTTGCTGATGGGTGCAGCTTATCGGTAGTTACAGCTTCCGGGTCATCGGCGGCTCCGCGGCTTAGGCCGGTAATATCTATGTAGCTTACCCCTGCGGCGGTACTAATGCTTTTGTTGATGGCATTATATTGGTCAATTTCTGCGGCTATTCTTTCGGGGTTGCGGCCATTGGCAAAAGGGGTAACACCCCAGTCGGGGATGGAGAGCACAAAAACGTGTTTGGGGTTACCTTTTGCAAATTTAACAGCTGTAGTTAGTAACCGGGTAAACTCGGTTTGGTAAACATCCTGGCTTTTGTTTTGAAACTGGTTGTTAACCCCAATAAGCAAGGTTACAAAATCAAACGTTTGGGTAGTATTGCTTTGGGCAATGCGTTTTATCAGTTCATCTGTACGGTAGCCGTTTTGCGCGATGAGCACAGGCGTAGCTACATTTATTTTTTTACTTCTTAACTTGTCTGCGAGTTGGTAGGGGAATGTTTGCAAAGTAGCCACCCCACGGCCAACGGTATACGAGTCGCCAAGGGCAAGGTAGCTCACCGAATCTGTTTGGGCATAGCCATAGGCACACTGTAAAAGAAAGCTAATAATAACGACGGTTAAGCCTTTCATAATGTTTATCTTATTTAGGCTTTACCACTTTTAACAGCTCATTTACCCACATGCTGTACATTTTACCCGAGGCGTGCAATCCATCACCGGCGATCAGTTCGATATCGGTTGTTGCCAGGCGGGATGAGGGGGTAATATCTACATAAGTAACGCCTGCCTTTTCGGTTTCCTGTTTGTTGATGGCATTAAACTGGTCTATTTCTTTACTTATTTGTGCCCTGTCGCGTCCCCCGGCAAAAGGGGTTAAGCCCCAGTCGGGTATAGACAGTACAAAAACCCCTGCCTTGCCACCTTTAGCATGGCTAATGGCGGTATTTAATAAGTCAATAAATTCCTGCCGGTAGTCGTCGGTGCTGTAGCCGCGGTATTGGTTGTTAACGCCTATCAATAAGGTTACTATATCGTACTTTCGGCTGCCCAGGTCGCGGTCTTTAATAGCGCCGATCAAGTCCCCGGTGGTCCATCCGGTAACGGCGATGATATCCGGCGGATTAGTAGCTTTACCTGCTGCATTCAGCCTGGCCGATAACTGGTACGGAAAAGACTGTTCCTGAGGCTCCGATTCGCCAATGGTGTACGAGTCGCCTAAGGCCAGGTAGGTTAGTGCATTTGGGTTATTTGCCACAGGTTTACAGGTATTAAATATGCCTATCGAAAACAGTATCGTTACTAAAAACTTCATCCCAATATCTCGATACCAAAAAGTACGGAAATATGGTGTTTAAGGATTTGTTTCACTTCTTCTATATCCACTTTGCGGCTCAACTCCTGCTCCATAGATGTTACCGCTTTATCGTCAATGCCGCAGGGTACAATGTTTTTAAAATAATCCAGATCGGGGTTTACGTTAAAAGCCAGCCCATGCATGGTAACCCAGCGGCTGCAACGCACGCCCATGGCGCAAATTTTACGTGCACGTTCGTTATCAGCATCAAACCAAACACCGGTATAGCCGGGGTAGCGGCCCGCGGTTAAGCCATAATGGGCCAGGGTAAGTATAACAGCCTCTTCCAGCGTGCGCAGGTACAGGTGTATATCGGTAAAAAAGTTATCCAGGTCAAGTATAGGGTAGCTCACTATTTGGCCCGGCCCGTGGTAGGTAATGTCGCCGCCGCGGTTAATGGCATAGTAAACAGCTTTCTTTTGTTTAAGCCCTTCCTCGTCTAATAGTAAATGCTCGGCCTTGCCGCTTTTGCCTAAAGTGTACACATGCGGGTGCTCACAAAAAACAAGGTAATTGGGGGTAAGTGTTTCTTCGGGTTCGACCTCGCCGGCGGTAACTACCTGCTGGCGGTTGCGTATCTCGGTCTTCAGCTTTACGGTATCGGCAAAAAGCGCTTCTTGCTTATCCCAGGCTTCTTTATAATCTATCAGCCCCCAATCCTGTAAAATAACCTGTTTGTTTTTCATTCGCTTATCCCTTCACGTAACCTACCATGTAATCGTGGTATTGCATATAGCCTACCTGGTAATCTATCTTAACATCGCCTTTTTGCAGGCTGGCATCTACCACACCATGTCCCTCAAAATTAAAAGGCTTTAAGGCAATATTATCCGCAAACGATACCTCCTTTTGGCCGTGGCATTTATAAACCGCCTCTTTAGCGCACCAGCAAACGTATAGCTGGTTTATTTTATCCTTATCGGTAATAAAAGCCATTTCGCCGTCGCTCATAAACTTATGGGCAATGCGTTCAACCTTGTCCTTCACCTGTTCAATATCAATACCTACCGGGCTGCTTTTGCTTATCATAACGGCAGCATAATCAAACGAGTGGCTAAGCGATATATGGTAGGGCAGGCTAACCAGGTAGGGCTTGCCGTGGGCATCAACCTTGCAGCCAATATATTCGTCGGTAAGCAGCATTTTGCGTAGCAGCACCCGTGTGCCCAGCCAGTGTAAATAGCGTTTGCCCTTGCTTAGCTGTTTGGTAAAAGCCTTCTCGGCATCGTCTAACTGTAGTTTTTTGTATAGCTCGTCCGCACTTTCTTCAATACGCCACAATGCAAATTCTGTGTCGTCATCAATCTGTTGTCGGTAAGCTATGGCCATGCTGGTAAAATTGCAAAAAGGTTAACAAACTTGTATCACCAAAATATAATAATTCAAAACTGCTTTTGCGTTGTAACACTGGGGTATAAACCTACGTCATAGTAGTAATAAACAACCGCGTTATCATGAAAAAGATATATATAGCCGTAGCCATTTTAATATGCTTTGCCATAACCGAAAGCTGCCGCAAGCAACAGGTAGAAACCAAAAGCATTGAGCAGGGATATTTATTAGAGTAAACAACTGCATAACAGCACAATATAAGGCTTAAGCCTACGCCCAAAATGTTGGGTAATTGTGCAGAACTTGTATTGCCGCGTACACTAAATAATGATAATTTAGCCGCTCCCAAAAACGGCATATGATATTATCAGATAAACGTATCCTCGAAGAGATAGAAAAAGGGCATATAATTATTGAACCTTTTAAGCGCGAATGCCTGGGAACCAACTCGTACGATGTGCATTTGGGCAAACACCTGGCCACCTATAAAGACCGCGTTTTAGACGCCAAACTACATAACGAAATTATTGGTTTTGAGATACCTAAAGATGGCTTTATACTACAGCCTAATACACTTTACCTGGGTGTAACCTTAGAGTATACCGAAACCCACAAGCATGTGCCTTTTTTAGAAGGGAAATCGAGCACGGGGCGATTGGGTATTGATATACATGCCACCGCAGGTAAAGGCGATGTGGGCTTTTGCAACACCTGGACGCTGGAAATATCCTGCGCGCAACCTGTAAAAATATACGCCGGTATGCCTATTGGGCAATTGATATATTTTGCGGTAGAAGGGGAGATAGAAACCCTTTACAATACCAAAAGCAACGCCAAATACAACAACCCTACCACCCGCCCGGTTGAAAGTATGATGTGGAAAAACAAGTTTTAACATTTTAGGGTTATATATTTGATGCGCAGATAATTAATGTTATCAAATTGCGTATATCTGTATATATAACTATGTTTTTTAAACGGATATTTTTTGGCTTGATAATAGCGGCCTGCGCAGCGACTGCCTTTGGCTTTACGGCCTATGAGGATGTTATTGAAAAAATTACGCGGCAGTTAACCAACTGGGCTACCCAAAAGCCTGTTGAAAAGGTGTATTTACAGCTTGATAAACCCTACTATGCCGCGGGCGATGATATATGGTTTAAAGCCTATGTTACACATGGCAGCAACAACCAACTGGCACCCGATAGCGGCGTTTTAAATGTTGAACTGATAGATGCTAAGGATGCTATTAAACAACGCTTAAAACTGGCAGTAAAAAACGGGGTAGCAAATGGCGATTTTGCCCTGCCGGATACCCTGCAACAAGGCAATTACCGCATACGGGCCTATACCAATTACATGCGTAATGCCGGCAGCGAATACTTTTTTGATAAAACATTAAGCATTATAAACGCCATACGGGGCAATGGTGCCATAGCTAATAATGTTGCCGGCGCGGCAAATGCGGTTAGCGCTGCTCAAAAGGCCGATGTGCAGTTTTTCCCTGAAGGGGGTAGCCTGGTGAATGGCGTGCCTACCAAAATAGCTTTTAAGGCCGTAGCCCCCAACGGGCTTGGGTTGGATTTTACCGGTATTGTTACTGATAGTAAAGGCCTGCAGGTAGCCAGTTTTGCCAGTACGCATTTGGGTATGGGTGTGTTTAACTTTACACCTGTAACCGGCAATACCTATCAAGCCCGTATTACCCTGCCTGATGGCAGCAGCAGCACTGTTGTCTTACCCAATGCCAGCGATAAAGGCTATGTTTTAAACATAAGCACCGATGCCCAAAATATACTGGTAAAAATAGCTGCCGACAGGCTAACTACCAACGAGGACGCCAACAGGCAAGTGGTGCTGGTGGCCCAAAGCGGCGGCAAGATATACTACACTGCCAAAACTAAATTAGGTACGGTAAGTATACCCAAGGCCAAATTCCCGGCTGGTATTATGCAGTTTACCTTGTTTACAGCAGGCGGCAAGCCACTGAACGAACGGTTGGTATTTGCCCGCGATGCGGATGTGCTGAACTTGACCATAACAACCGATCAGCAAACCTATGCGCCGCGCCAAAGGGTTAAGATAGGGCTTGATGCCAAAAGCAATAATGGCAGCGCGGTTGCAGGCAACTTTTCGGTAGCGGTAATTGACGAGACGAAAGTGCCGGTTAACGAGGCAAACGAAAACAACATATTAGCAGGCCTGCTGCTTAGCAGCGACATTAAAGGTTATATTGAGCAGCCTGCCTACTACTTTAATAATGCAAGCGATAAAACCCGCGCCGACCTGGATGTGCTGATGCTGACACAAGGTTATCACCGCTTTGAATGGCGCGATGTACTGAATGATAAGATAGCCGCCGATGCCTACGAGCCCGAAAACGCTTTAACGGTAATGGGCACCGTAAGCACCCCATCAGGTAAACCGGTACCAAACGGCAAGGTTAAGCTTATCAATTTTGATGATATCAACTACTCGTACGAGACGGTGACAGATGCCGACGGTAAGTTTGCATTTGGCAATCTTAGCTTTGCCGATAGTGTGCGCTTTATTGTGCAGGCTACCAACGCTAAAAACAAACGGGATGTGGTCATCAACCTTGATTCGATAGCACCGGCTAATACTGCGGCCAATAAAAACCGGGCCGACTTTGAGATAACTACCGCTGATGCCCCTGCGGAGTACGCGCAAAGCAGCAAGGCACTTTACAGCGAGCAGTTACGATACGGCGTAGGCAACCATGTATTATCCTTACGCGAAGTGATCATCCGCGAGAAGAAGCAGGCGCTTAAATACTCATCTAACCTTAACGGCGCCGGTAATGCCGACCAGGTGCTGCTGGCCCGCGACTTGCGCAACATGGCCTGTATATACCTGAGCGATTGTTTGCAGGGTAGGTTGGTTGGTGTAATATTCAGAAATGGTGTGCCGTACTCCACCCGCTCGTTTAGGCCGATGCAGGTAATTATAGATGGGGTGTATGTAGAAAGCAGCTATTTAAACAACATCAATTTTTACGATGTACAGGCTATTGAGGTATTGCGGGGCATAGGCACCGCTGCCATATACGGGGGCAGGGCATCAAATGGTGTTATAATTGTGACCACTAAACGCGGCGGCGAAAACGAATATGATGGCCCGATAACCGGCCGTGGCATAAAAGCCTATTACCCCAAAGGGTATTTAAAAGCGCGCGCCTTTTATTCGCCGCAGTACGATAAAAGCGGCGTAAATAAACAACTGGCCGACCTGCGTACCACCATTTACTGGAACCCTAACGTAATTACCCGCGACGATGGCAAAGCCAGCTTTGAATATTTTAACGCCGGCAGCCCCGGCACCTACCGCGTAGTGGTTGAAGGTATCGACGCTAACGGCAACCCCGGTCGCAAGGTGTTTAGGTATCAGGTGAGGTAGTTTTTAAGTCGAAAGTCTTTAGTTTTAAGTCTTAACTCGGGAGTTGGTCTGAGTACTTTCTCATCGCCCAATCCACCACGTCATTGCGCGGAGCGATAGCGACAAAGCAATCTCCAGACTATGCTGGCAAAGACGCGGATAGAAAGGGACTAATCACCTACTTAGCCAAATAAAACTTCTCCCAAAAATCTTCTGATTTAAAGATAGCGCTACGGTCGTTGCCGCTGTTGTCGCCGCCACGAGCCATACCGCCGCCGCCACGGCCGCCTCTGCCACCACCGCCCATTCCGCCCCGGCCACCGCCCATACCACCGCCACCCATTCCTCCACGACCTCCACGGCCACCGCCGCCGCCCTGCATATCGCCGCCGCCATCGGCGTTCATGGTGGGTTTTTGTATGCCGTTTATTTTAAAGTTAAAGGCCCATTCGCTTTTTGAAGGATTATCAGCATGAAAGAATTTTAAGGGGATAGCCGCTTCGCACACCAGGTTTCCATCAGCATCATAATTAACAGCCGCCTTAAAGCCATAGGTGTTTGATGTGGTGATCATATCATATTCAATATCTTTAAAGCCTTCTACCTTAATGCTGCGCAGGTTGGTAATACGCTCGCGCATCAACTCGTCACGGTCCTCCTTGGTTACCTCGCCATTATCGCCCTGTTTTGGTGGCGTAAACTCCGGTGTGGTACCCGGGTAGCGCAGGGGGAAGGTCATTTTAAAGGTCTCTTTCTTTTTGCCCTTGGTATCGATGCTTAGGGTAATGCCCGCATTTAAAATGCGCATCTGTTCCGACCGGTCGTTAACACGTATAACGGCATACAGGTTATCGCCATCATTGGCCAGGGTGTAGTTCAGTTTTTTCTCTTCGTTATGGTAGCGCAGGCTGTCGCCCCAATCGTTTAAGTTGCCGTCTATCACCACATTTGGCGGTGGCGGCAGTAAGTTTTGGCTGGTTTTGGTATTTGTGCCTTAATAGTGGCGGTAATAAAGCAAATTAAAACAAGTGACAGAATGGTTGGTTTCATAGCTGTTGGGGTATAAATAGCATGGGTAAATTGTAAAAAGGTCAATTTTGTTCACATCATCAACATCATTTTAACACATTTATTACTGTTTTTGAGTAAATTTGCTGATACACTATGCCAACAGAAATACAGGAACAAACCTTCTCTCTTGAAGAAGTGCTGGCGGGCCTTAAAGAGATGCACCGCCTTATTTTGTGGAACGATGATCATAATACGTTCGAACATGTGATACACTGCATGATGAAGTACCTGGATTATACCGAATCGCAAGCCGAGAAAATTGCCTGGAAAGTACATAACGAAGGTAAATGCGCCGTACTGGAAGGCTCGTTCACCGAGATGGAAGTATACCGCAAAATACTACAGCAGGAAGGCCTTACCGTTAGTGTAGATTAACCTTATTTATTACCTTCTACCAATGGAGAAAAATAAGTTCTTGCTGGCAGGTATTGCCATGGGCGTTGCCATTGGTGCCGCAACCGGCCACCTGGCCATTGGCATTGCTGTTGGGATTGCCTTAGGCCTGGCCATATCTAAACGGGCCGGGAAGGATGGCGGTAGTGCATAAAATTTGGCTTAAGCCTTATCCTCAATGTTTAAATTTATAATTTACGCTCTCACTCTTACTATATTCTATCGTTTTTTCGGCAAATTTTAATGTTCTAAACTTATCAAGGGGTTATTGCGCCGGGGTGTTTTACCTGCTTAATACCGTGTTATATAGCCAACAACTTTTTGTATATTAGTTGTACCTATTAATTATTGCTGATGACCCCTTTTTGCAGGGCGCTGCCGTCAATTTGGCTCAGCGCAATTTTACTGTCTGTTACTCGTATTTACGCGCAGCCCGCAGATAAACCATCCCGGTTTCCGGTTAACTCCGTTTCCTACGCATTTTTTAGCTTTAGGTATCCCCTCATCCCCGCTTCCCAAACGGATAGTGGCTTTATCATATTTGAGCAACACCACGATAGATTTTTTGGTAGAGAATTCACTACTCAATTACCTAAGCCATCATGAAAAGATTATTACTTGTCTTATTTTTAGCAGTCCCGTTTATTTGTTTAGCCGATATAAAAACCGACACTTTAAGCAAGCTGCCCGAAGCAGGGTATTTGTTAAAAAATGACTGGAAATTTCATGCCGGCGACGATGCCGGGTGGGCAGTGTCGACGCTTAAAGATAACAACTGGCAAGCCATTGACCCTACAAAGCTGATACGAAACCTGCCACAGGTTAGCGACGCGCAAATATGCTGGTTAAGGCTAAGATTTCACATTGGTGATGAATTAAAAAATAAAAACGTCGCCCTTGCTATTAAACAGATAGGCGCATCAGAAATTTACCTGAACGGAAAATTGCTTATTAAATATGGTAAGGTAAGTGCAAATTACAAAGACGAGGAAACCTACGATCCCCGCATTCAGCCCCTAACCGTTCAATTGGGCGGTAATTCGGAGCAGGTTTTAGCTGTGCGGTATTCATTTAATAAACAGAATTGGTATGCAGCATATGGCCGATCGGTGCTATCTGTCACCTTAAGTAAGCCCGAGAATGCATGGGATGTTTATGACACACGGTTAAACCGGTATTCGCACCGTTCCTTTGTATTCGGTGTATTCATTATATTAAGCATCCTGCATTTTGCTATATATTTTGCCTATAAAAGCCGTAAGCTTAACCTTTACCTGGCAGGTTTTACATTTTTGCAGGCACTTACTTTTTTAGACGGCCTTACCCCCTCGTGGCGCAGCAATCAAAGTTACGAGTTTTACCGCACCATATTTTATCTGGCTGCCCCTGCCACATTTGTGTATCTGTTGTTTATGGTATATGACCTTTTCCATCTGCCTAAAAACATCTGGATAAAACTGCTCGGATTATTGGCTTTACCAATTACCTGTTGTCAGCTTTTTGCCAGCTTTGGCGATTTTGCCCAAAGCCCGTATGCCATAATTATTTACCTGGAAACTATACGTATAGCAATAAGGGCGTTGAAACAACGCCAAAGTGGCGCTTTGTTGCTTTTAATAGGCCAGATAACCGCGTTGTGTTTTTTCTGCGCTTTTAATTTCTACAAATATTTTTCTCCTGATTTATCCTACAATATCCGCCTGTTATTGGTAGATATGGCGTTTTTGCCACCTGCAGTTGTAATGTCTGTTTTGCTGGCCCGCGAGTTTGCCGACAATAACATTGCTGGAGTTACAGTTAAAGCAGGTAGAAGAACTTTCGCAAAAAAGCCTTGCGCAGGAACAGGAGAAGCAACAAATATTAGCAATGCAAAACGAATTACTTGAGCGGCAGGTAAACGATCGTACGGCTGAATTGAATCAATCCTTAACTAACTTAAAAGCCACCCAAACCCAGCTTATCCAATCCGAAAAAATGGCATCGCTGGGCGAACTTACAGCCGGTATAGCACACGAGATACAAAACCCGCTAAACTTTGTTAATAACTTCTCGGAAGTAAATACCGAGCTTATAGACGAGATGTATGCCGAAATTGAAAAAGGCGATTATGAAGAAGTAAAAGCTATTGCGGGTGATATCAAAGAAAATCAGCGGAAAATAAGTCAGCACGGCAAACGAGCCGATTTTATTGTAAAAGGGATGCTGCAACACAGCCGCAGCAGCACCGGCGAACGGCAGTTAACCAGCATTAACACCCTGGCAGATGAGTTTTTAAAGCTGAGCTACCACGGCCTGCGGGCAAAAGATAAAAGCTTTAATGCCGAACTGTATGGCAATTTTGATGCCGACCTGCCTCAAATAAATATCGTTCAACAAGATATTGGGCGGGTGTTGCTCAACCTGTTCAATAACGCATTTTATGCGGTTAGCGAGCGGAAAAAGACAGCAGGACCGGATTATAAGCCCGAGGTTACTGTATCAACATCAACCGAAGGCAGCCAGGTAATTATTAAAGTAAAAGATAATGGGATAGGTATACCTGATGCCATTAAAGAGAAAATAATGCAGCCGTTTTTTACTACTAAACCTACCGGCGAAGGTACAGGCCTGGGCTTGTCTTTAAGTTATGATATTGTGGTGAAAGGGCATGGTGGCAGTATCGATATAAATAGTAAAGAAGGTGAAGGTTCGATATTCATTATTAAAATACCCGTTAATTAAATCGAATGTCGGTAATTGTTTTTAAGGACGAACAAGTACCTGCCTAATGATAGGTGTAATGAAACAGCGAAGTTGAACACAGTGAACGGTCCAGCACCAAGTGAGGATGGGCTCGTTTTAGGCATGACAATTATGGATGCCTATAAAATGTATAAAACTTGAATGATATCAGAAAAGTTGGATGATTAGTGTATATTTTACACAACTATGGGCCACTATATAGTACAAAAAAATTACTGTGAAGGAAATGTATAAAACTTGTAAAAGATTTATTTTTTAATATAAAGAAATTAATTTAATTAAAACGACTTTTTTCTTATGTGCCACAACTAAGGAGAGTTAAAAGCGAAATTGGCTTAACTATTGGTCTTGCAGGCCAAAATATAAAGTATGGGTACGCATTACGGACAAACAGTTGAATATATAGTAAGGAAAAATGGTTACAGTATTACCGATTTAGCCGAGGGTTTAGGTGTTAACAGACGAACCATTTATAATTACTTTCAGAACAATTACCTGAAGTATGATATAATTCATAAAATTGGAATGTTGGTGCGACATGATTTTTCAAGGGAATTCCCCGGAATTTTCACCAGTGACCAATTTGAACCAAATATCCTTAGCAAAAAAAATCAGGATTATGCTTCCAACACAGCAGCTGACGATGAATACTGGAAAGACAAGTATATTCAGCTGCTGGAGCAATACAATCACCTAATAACTTCTATAGTGCCTATGGAACGAAAAAATCAGATAGAAAATTCTTCGGCATTTATCTTAAAACAATCAGCCTAAAGTGTTATCTCGGTATTGCATTAAATAAGGAAAGTCAATTATATATATGATGAAAAACAGCTAAATTATTTTATTTCTAAGCAATGTTTTTTACTTTCGGTCATCGGTCGCAGTTCTGAAAGTTTAAATGTTTATAAATTTACACTATAGTTTGCTGGTGACAGATAACCAAATAAACGGTTTACGTAAAATACGTTTTTAAAGGCATAAGATCTTCATGATAACCCTTATTAAGGTAAGTCTTTCATCAATTCAGGCTTTATGAGTCCAGATCAGTTTAAGGAATTATATATTTCGTTATTTAATCAAACTGAAACACCTATTTGTGTCGTTAAGGCTGACGCACCGCAATTTACCGTGATTGCTGTAAATAACTCGTTTAAAGCCAGTACATCCACCGATATAACCGGTATGATAGGAAAAGGGGTATTCGACATCTACAGGCCTTACGACGAACAAAGCACTAAGCAATTTGATTTAATAAAGAATGCGCTTGGTAATTGCTTGCAGGAAAAGCGACCCGTTCGGCTACCTGTACTTCACTTCGATGTTATCAATGATGGTTTGGAAGCAACCCAAAGAACATATTGGCAATTCGAGTTAAATCCCGTTTTGGACGGCAGTAATATTGTGGAGTATATAATGTGTGTAACCAGGAATGTAACCGAACAGGAAAATAATAAAAACCTGATAGCACAAGCCGGCCAAAGAGAAGAAGCGCTTCTTATACAGTTAAAGACTGTAAACGAAGAACTTGAATTTGCTAATGCGAAACTAAAGCAGACTGTAACGGAACTTAGCACATCAAAAGATGAACTTCATCAATTAAATAATCAACTGGAAGATCGCGTTTATACCAGAACGCAACAATTGGCTGCCAGTGAAGCTAAATTTAAGTCAATTCTAAATTTCATCCCTCAAATCGCCTGGACGAGTTCGGTAGACGGCAATGTGACGTTTTATAATAACCGCTGGTACGAATACACTGGGTTAAACTTTGAGCAAACGAAATCGTGGGGGTGGAAAGAAGTTATTCACCCCGATGATATTGAATATAATTTATCCGCGTATGCTGCTATATTAAAAAATGATATTGCCGGTGAATTTGAGATACGCGAAAAACGCCATGATGGTGTGTACAAATGGCACCTTGTACGAATAGAGCCTTTGAGAAATGCAGAAGGGAAAATAGAGTTGTGGATAGGAACTGCGACAGATATACAGGAATTAAAAGATGAACAACAAAAGAAGGACGATTTTATTAGCATTGCAAGCCACGAATTAAAAACCCCTTTAACTGCATTAAGCGCCACGCTACAATACCTGAATCAAAAAAAAGATAATTCGCTACATACTTCTACTACCAAGCTTATTTCTCAAGCCAACAAAAGTATGGTTAAGGTAGAGACGCTAATAACTCGCCTTTTGAACGCCAGCCAAATAAACTCAAAAGGTCTGAAGCTCAATAAAACATGGTTCAGCCTTTTGGAATGCGTTCAGGAAAATATTGCCGACCTTGCTGCAATATATAAACGTCAGATCATTATTAATGGCCAGGATGTTACTATTTACGCCGATGAATTCCAAATTGGACAAGTAGTAGTCAACCTTATTTCAAATGCTATTAAATATTCTCCTGCTATCTCAGAAGTTCTGGTAGATGTAAGCACCGAGGAAACAAAAGTAAAGTTATCAGTAACCGACTACGGTACAGGAATTAGTGAAGATCAACAACCACTATTATTTGACCGATATTTCAGGGGCCACGGCAACGAAGTGCAATATTCCGGCATCGGGCTTGGATTATATATCTGCTCGAAGGTAATAGCGGAACATGAAGGAAATATTGGAGTTAACAGCCAACTAGGCAAAGGCAGTACTTTTTGGTTTACTTTGCCTTTATAACAAAAGATTCAATCATTTGAAACCTTGCCACTTTTAAGAATTGGTTTTTGCCATGTTTTATTGTTTAGTTTTCGATGGCGAGATACATTATCACCTTGGGAACTGCCGCTGATATAAAATATAAATACTATTGGGAGTGCAGTTCGCACCAAACTTATCAGGAGTTTGAATGTTCTTAATAATAACTAAAGGGCGGGGTTGTTCTTTAGTCAATAGTTAATTCTTCGGAAAATCAGATTCCGAAGAATTTTTTGTTAATACCAGCAACAAATATAGTGCAGGTTTAACTTATAGTACCGCAACTATTCTCCTATCCCACTCTTTCCAACTAATCTAAACCAAAGCTAATTATTGACGGCTTTTACTAATCCCTTTAAATATAAAAGGCATCCGTATAATACAGATGCCTTTTAATAACAATATTAGTGCAGTTTAATTTTCCTGTACCATTAAAAAGTACTGGCAAAGCGCGCCGGCTGCAAAGCCAGACATATTGCCACCGAGAATTACTGTGCCCGGCGCATAATCTCTTTTGTAGATATTCATTGAAGCAAGCTTGGGGTCACCAGTTCCTATCTGGCCACCAACTTTTGTAAAGCTTTGTAACCAACTGGGTAATGTAGTTGCACGTGGGTCGTATGCTATATAAACGGTAGCGGCCCTGTTTATATTGAAAGATACATAAGAATTCAGCTTACTGGCTTTCTCATCATTAGCCGTCTTTATCAATAATGCATTAGCCAAATAACTTGGTATATCCTTAATTTGATAAGTCCTATCGGTATAGTAAGTACTGCCTGTTGCCAGTGCAGTTGTTTGCGGTTTTGCGATAGAGTATCCTGTAAGCCCTGAAACTAAAGCTACCGCAGGAGATGGTTCTGTAACTGGTACCACTACCGGTACCGTTGGTACATTTGTTACCGTATCTGAAGAAGCATTAGTATGCAATGTTTCGAAAGTTTCGCCTACTAATTTGTTAATCCATTTTATATATGGCGTAGCCCATTTTGCTATGCCGTAATGTTGCTCACCCCCATTTTTATAAGGTTCGTCAAATAACTCATAAACTAACACCGCTTTAACCGTAGGGTTTGCTTTACATTTAGTTATAAAGTTTGTTAAGAAGGTGTTTTGGTCAGCCTCCAGGGTGGCTAAATTGCTGGCTCTAAAATTAGTTTCAGTGATCCATATGGGTTTACCCGGAAATAAGGTGTTCAATTTGATGGTGATATCGCTGATCTTAAGCGATGTGGATCTTGCAATAGCAGCCTCCATATCAGAATACCAGTGGTAAGCAAGGATATCATACTTCAACCCATAGCTTTCGCAAAACTTTATGAAACCCCAATGTAACCAACCGGCAGATATCATCGTTTGCGCATCAGGGTCATTCGCGTGTATCCCTTCACTCATACCGGTCAGATAAGCCGCGGTAACGCGTAGTTTTTTTTGATCGTAATCTTCTGTAATACGGCCATCTTTTCCGGATAAGATCGATCTTACATCAAGGTCGTTACCCAGGTCGTAATAGTTAAACACCGCGGCGTATTTAGCAGCAAAATTCGCTCCTATAGTTTTACCTTTTGTGTATGCGGCATCCTCAGTATCACCGTAGTCAAGGGTTCTGGGGGTCAGCATCGGAAGCAGGGTAACGTTGCCTGCCGCAGCTGCATCTAAAAGTGGTTGCAAAACTTTTGGAACCGTACAAGTGCCGTCGCTGGTAGACAATACATTAATACGGTAAATACCCATTCCCATTTTTTTGATCATATCAATTTGCGCCGCGGCTGGGGTACCCAAATAAGCGAGGTCGCCAAGTGGATGACCGTTTACGCCCAATACAAATGAAGATGATGAGTTTGAACCGGGAATGGAGGTGGATTCCAAAGCAGAAGCAGAAAGCGTTGCTAAGTTACCTGACGCAGCTTTGGGTTCAACAAACGAGTCTTTTTTACAAGATCCAAGTGCGATAGTTATGGCACACACGAGTGCCAATAAACTTTTTGAATAGTTTTTAATCATTAGGGGTATTTTAATTAATCAATAGTTATGGGTTTGTACGGAATGATTAACTAAAAGGTTTATTATTTATGAAAATTTGATAAAAAAATATCGTTATGAATGAGTTTATGCTCGTTTAACGATATATTTCGTAAGAAAAATCATTATTTAAAGAATAAGTGATGTATTTTTTCAATAGTTCAGATATTATTAAAAAAAAGCACGCGCTTCGGAGTTTAACTATGATTGCCGGCTGAAAAAACTATAGCATCTCTATGGAGATTGATGGAATGAAAGCGTAAAAAATTTACGTTTTAAAGGACAACTTGGTGCTTAACCTTGTTAGGTACAGCTTGTAGGTGTTACTTGGCATCAGGCTTGTGATTTTCAAGTTGATATATTGGATTATAAAGCAGCAGTCCTTATTGTTGATATTTTTTAGTTTCATGAATTACATCAAACCTTTACTTAAGACACTGTTTTTCCTGGCGTTGTTGCATACCAGTATGGCGTCGGCTCAAACTATAAGTATAAATTTTCAACCGAGTGGCACATCAACCCCAAGCGGTTATAAGGCAGATGTAGGATTGCCTTATGATGCCACACGCAAATACGGATGGGTGGATCCCTCTACAAAACAGCCGATAGACCTACAGGATAATATGCGGCTACGCAGTGGTTCCGGAGATGTTAAGCAATTGTCGTTAGTGCAAATGCAAGCTACAACCAGTTCTCAGGTGCCGGGAACTTGGGAGTATGCGGTAACAAACGGCCGTTACCGGGTTACGGTAAGTTCTGGCGACGTGGGATATTACGATAGCAATAACCAGATCAATGTGGAAGGATTGCCCACCATCTCAGATTTCACCCCCAGTTCAACAACAAAATACCGGACAGCCACAGCAGTAGTGCAGGTTACCGATGGTAAACTTACAATTGATGCTACGGGCGGGGTAAACACCAAAATGAATTATTTAACCTTTACACCGGCCACAAGCGTAACAGATACCGAAAGCCCCACTGTAAGTGCCCGGTTAACGGGTACGCAAACTTCAGCCGGTGTTTACAGCAACCAGGTTAAGATTTATGTTACTGCAAAAGATAATGGCGCAGCGGGGCTGGCATCATTGCAGTATTCGGTAAACGGTGGATCGTACATTAATTATAAATCGCCTTTAACTATTAATATAGCAGGCACCTATACGCTAAAAGTAAAAGCAATAGACGGAAATAAGAATGAAAAGACCAGCACATCTAGTTTTAAAGTAACAACACCAAAGGTTACCGGTGTGTACATGTCCTTAAAAAATATGGACCTTATTCCTGCCAATGATGTGTTGGTGTTTTCATTAATACAAACCCCCTGGCGGCGTACAAGTCCCACCACAACTCCGTACAATGCTAATCATGATAAAGTAAAGCTTAGAGTATACAACAAGGGGACGGGCAAATTAAACATTACTAATTTAAAGCTCTCTAATACTGTATCGTGGAAGATAGCATCAGTTAACAGTGATACAGCCGTTAGGTTACCGTTTTCGGTAAATTCAAAAGCTTACAGCGATGTGGTTGTGCAGTACACGGCCAAAGATGTTGGCACCAGGGTAAAAGTACTTAATGATACGCTTACCATCACAAGCAACGATAGTATAGCCCCAATAAAAAAAGTAAACCTGCATGGTATATGGCAGTTAGCGGGCGAAAGCACAAATGAGCCCTATGCGCAGCAAATAATCAGTGCTTTTGGCTATACAACCAACACCGGATACGGGCACGACGATGGAGACAATAATGGAACCGCCCGGGTGGCCGGTTCCAGCGAAGTAAACGCGTCGTACTTTGTACAGGCAGATAAAAGTAAACCGGTTACTGTCTATCAAATGGCAGCTTATCACAGTTGCTGCTCGGCGGTAGAATCTGTAAAATATTTTGCTAAAGGTTCGTCGTCAACAACCAATTTGTTTACACATAACAACCTCGATGGACAATCCGTAATACCAAGGCTTGCTAACTCAAGCACGTCCCCTGCTCAGGGAACATTTAATTTTTCCGGATCTTTTGGATTTAAGATCGGTTCGTCCTCTTCCGACAGAACCCAGAATAGTAATGGGCTCATTGGGATAAGGGTTTTGAAAGTGATAGATGCCGAAGGTAATATTGTCCCCAATGCCTACATTTTTGATTGCGATTATTTAGGTACTGAATATACAAATTACGATTATCAGGATAATGTTTACTACATCGATAATATTAAACCAGAGTCCGGTTCGGCCCACTATTCCGATCTGGCCTGCACCACATCATCCGATGTCAAGTTTGCAAGTACTTTAACAGGCAGCACTACATCTGTCAACCTTGCCCTTAAAAATACCGGTAAGCAATACAGTGACGGGACGAGTGATTCTGAAATTAAGCTGGCCAGCGTAGAGGTAGTTGGCCCTAATGCTTCAGAGTTTTCGGTTGGCGCTTTGCAAACTTCAACGCTTGCTGTTCAAGGCACCACGCAAATAACGGCTAAGTTTAAGCCGGCCAGTGTAGGTATAAAAAATGCGGCTATCCTTGTACATTACAACAGCGCATCGTCACCGCTTCGTATCCCGTTGTATGGCAATGCCAATAATAGCACTTCTACAGTAAGTGTGGTAAAACGAATAAAAGGGGGGGCAGATGCTAATGTGACTATTGATAATAAAGTTTTCGAAACGGATAAAAGCTATCGGAGTGGTTCAATTAAACTGGATATGCAGGTGGTTAAATCAGACGTTGCCGCAACCGATGATGACCAGCTGTATCAAACCTACCTGTCTGCAGCTACCGACTTGGCAGAAACAAAGTATGCGATACCTATAACGAACGGGAGTTACTTGGTACGCATGCACTTTGTAGAAAATTATTGGACAACCCCCGGTGCAAGGGTTTTTAGCATATTTATGGAAGAAAAGCAGGTGCTTTCTAACTTTGACATTTACAATGAAGTAGGTTACCGGCAAGCTTTGGTGAAAGACTTTAAAGTGACCATAAGTGATGGCGTAATGAGTGTAAGATTCGTCCCAACGGCAAACAGGGTTGCAATTGCGGGATTAGAAATATATAAAGTCAATAGTACACAAGCTGCTGTGGCCATGGCTGTTGCTCAGCAACCTTTGATAGAAGAACCAAAACCGATTGCCGCTTTAACTGTGTACCCAAATCCTAGTTTGGGGACTTACTTTAATATTAATGCCCGCAGTTTGCCTGGTAATCAGAAGGCTGTATTAAACGTTATTAATTCCTGGGGACGACTGGTACAAACCCAAGCAGTGTTAATTGATGGGGATGGAAATCTTACCATGCAGGTTTCTATGGGCAAAACCTTAGAACGGGGAGTATATATTATTCAACTTGTCTCAGAATCAAAAACTTTATTCTCAAAGTTACTTGTCGAGTAAACAATAACTTATCAATTAGGCAATTGTTAAAATGCGTAGTAAGTCGTCCATTTTATTCCGCATGCACCTGATTTTATTTGTCGTTCCCTTTTGCCTGCGTTTACTTTAGTTAAATGTGTATCTGACCAATTAACACCCAATCCGGGGCTTTGCCTGTAAATCCTTTATGGTTTGTATTGTGTTTTTTGATACGTTCATCTAACTTAGATGTTGATCCAACATAGTATTTATTTAAGGATGAAGAGTAAGGGATGTAAGCAAAAAACATGTAATGAAAAAAGGCATCCAATTGGATGCCTTTTTGTGGGAGTTACTGGGTTCGAACCCTAACTTGTATATCGTTGATTGTTAAAATCTTACAAAGAGCCCCTGCGAGCAGGTAGTCGTTTAGGTATTGCCATATTGACTATTCCTAGTAAAGGTAATAAACCGGTAGTAAATAACAAATTTCAAATGTAAAAATATTTAAATGTATCCAAAGTGTATTAAGTGGCCATCCTGCTAAATTAATTTGTAATAAAGTAAGATAAAAACATCGGTACTACCGAAAAGCTTGTCATTTTGTATGAAATCTTCTGGCCAAATTTGCACTATAATCATCAAATCATGGCAACAGAAATTATAACAAAAGAAGATCTCAACGAATTCAGAGAACTGCTATTAAACGACTTTAAAGCAATTCTTCAGGGCAAGCCTACTGCCGAAAATACTAAATGGCTCAAAAGTTATCAGGTTAAGAATATGCTGAAGATATCTCCGGGCACGCTTCAGAATCTTCGAATTAACGGGACTATTAATTACACAAAAATTGGCGGGATCCTATATTATAAGCACGAAGACATTCAACGTTTACTTGAGGGCAAAAACAAAAGATAGTAAATCGAGGATCGCAATCAACTGCTTTGGCAACGTGATTTTACCGCCGAAACAGTTTAACGCTGATTATCAGCAAATATAAATCTGGCGATTATCCTATATTATCGTCCCGGCCTATTTGGCTTCTGCTCATTAGCTGCAATAGCTTCGGTCAATTCAACTATATCTTTACACCAATCAGGGATTCGTTGCTCCTTAAAAACGATTTTGCCGTTTTTAAGAGTTAATAAAAGCTGTGGCTGTGTCTGAATTGCCGGATTGTTATTGAAGCCTGAAAGAAGCATTATCTGATCAAAATGATTCACTATTTTAAGCAGACTTTGAGGGCCCTGCTCAAAATTAATCTTGATACTGGCCGCATCTACGAAGTGTCCCTTTTGTTTTACACGCAAAGCTACACGGTCCATTGAAGCTGCTATATTTGGCAGGAAGAGGTAGATCAGCCGGGTTTCGTATCCTGCACTTTTAAACAATTCAGCACTCTCTGATAAAAAATCATTTCGCAGATTTGTCTCTACCGTCAGATGTAGGCCCGTACCTAGTGCCTTACTTTTAAAATTGAGGTATACCCTGTTTACCGCTGATTCGAGTGCATCCTCCGCAATGTCAGGGAATTGCTTCTCAATTTTAAATTTTTCAATATCCGGATCGAAAATTAACGTACCAGGCCGAGAAAAAAAAGTAGAAAAAGTGCTCTTACCAGCACCATTCGGACCCGCCACTACAGTAAAAACCGGCATGCGTTATCGCTTTTTTACTATATGTTCCTTGCCGGTTTCCAAGTCATATGCTACAGTTTCCTGTGAACCATCTTTGTACCGGTGGACAAATGTATTTGGCAATCCTGCAGGATAAGAAATATACAATCCATTATCCAGTGCCTTATTCACTAGTTGTTGTGCAGGAAGCTCTAAATATTCAGAGAATTGAGAAGCGTTCAATTCAAAAACATCAGGATGACTTAGGTCATCCATTAGCTTATAAAGTTCGCTGGCTTTATTAATGCCTAATTTAAGTGTTTCCCATTCTTCTAATCGAAGGAAAACGCCGCGTGGACGTTGTCCATTATCAAGTATTACTTCCATAGGAGCGCTTTAGATAATAATCAAATATAATCATATTTAACAAATGTAATGCCTAAGGGTTAACAGGTTCTTGGTAGATTAAGCCGGTTAACTGCTTTTACCCTGATTGAATTTACCTGCATAAACTGATTCGAAAGATTGTTTTAAGAATTCTAATGCTTTCTTTTGCTCCCTCACTTTTCCGACACGTATCGCGTCAACTAAGGCCAGCATATCATAAAGCTTTTCATCAGCCAGTGCTGCTTTCACTTGGTTAGGGTAAAGCGGGGTTATGGCCTGGCCTTTTACCTTTTCTTCAGGACTTGCCCAAACGTAATGATCTTCTGCAATGAAGGAATCTTTGAGAATAGGCGCACTATGTGCGGTGGGCATTCCTCTTACAACAGCGCCAGGTTCGGCAGGAAAAACAAACTTCAAGCCATGCTCAATAAAGTTATATAAAGCTGTTTTAAAAACGACCCGCTTATCAGGGCTGATCAGTTTGGCGATCATGGACCGGTTTAAAGACTCACTGATCTCGGAATTACTAATAAACAAACTTGCGGCGAGGTCTTTATTTAGCCAATCCCTATTGGATGCGATGATTTTCAGAAGCACCACCAGATCATGTGGCCTCATACCATTATGTGCTTTCATATACAAATTTATCATTTATTCTTCAATTCGCAAATCGCGAATTGTACCAATATTTTAATTAGCCTGCATTATCTTCTGTTCGTTCTTGCCTTTCTTTGACGGTGCCTGTTTCTGCCATGGATGGCTTCATCATCAATATCATCGGCTATCTCTATACCTGGGTCGCTTTGTAAATCAGTACCAGTGTAACTATTGCTATCAGTATCAATATAACTATCGCTCTTATTATCTTTAGAGCTACCTGCTGCTTGGTTACTGTCTTCTCTAAATCGGTTATCCGTTGTGCGATTATCTGCTGGTTGTCTTTCATTTCGCGAAGATACTTCGCGCTGGCTGTCGCGTTCAACTGCATTTGCTCTAATATTTGAATGAGCATTGCCTGGTTGTCTTCCTGCTGCGGTTTGTCCTTCAACTGATTTTCCGGCTGTAGTGAGTTCGCCGTACCTTGCTTTTGTAAGATCGTTTGCACGGCTAATCGCCTTGCGGTCTCTGTCTTGCTCATAGTCGATAAATTTGGTTAGCTCCGCCCATTTAAACCGGTTTCCTAATGCCTGGCCCTTTATCTTAAAATCATTAATAAAATAGGTTATGCCACTTATCCTGCCTGTACTGGCCTGGTTAAAAAGAAGATAAATCCCTGCTTGCTCACAAAGTTTAATGAATTCCTGAAGGGATTGATACTTTTGATGTATGATCGGCTCCAGCATGGCTTGTAAAAGGCTTTTATCTGAAGGAATACCAGTACGCACGGCCTTTTCGATTTCGTTCTTGGTCAGAGAGCGCTGGGTTGCGCGGTTACGCGGTTCCATTGTTCTTTCGCGAAAAAGTTCCGCTGTTAGCTCATTACTATGTTCGCCGGCTCTAAGGTTATGTTGATGCTTTGATCGGATGTTATCTTGTGCTAATGGTATGAGGTTATATTGTTCTTCCAGCTTCCTTAACACCGATAAACTTTTCCGGTAATTATTCCTGTCGGATACCACACTACCATCGTAACGGATACGGTTTACTAATAAATGCACATGTGGATGGCCGGCATCATGGTGCCGGACAATCAGGTATTGGTTATCATCATAACCCATGGATTTCATATAGTCGAAAGCAATATCCAATAACTTAGAGTTGGTTAGATTCCATGGCTTTTCGTCGTTTGAGAAATTGAGGCTGGTGTGCCAGACGTATTTCCCGAGTGCAGGTCGCAATTGCCTGATCAATTCAACCTCCTTATTAATGATGCCTGGCGAAAGAGAGGAAAAGCTGGTGGCTAAAACCTCAGCACGTTGTTTGATATCCGGGTGGTGCAGTTTTTTTAAATTGTAACCTAATGCACCCGAGAAGTTTGAACCAAATTTTTCAACTGCGATCATCTAACAAATGTTTAACAATTGCCTGCTGCTGCACTGAGAGCTCGTTTAAAACACGGAGTAAACCTACAGCGAGCTTTCCTGCATTGACTTGCTTTGTGAGTTGGTTTAGATTTACACCTATTCGATTAAGTTCAGCATATAGCTGGACGGTGATCTTTGGTGTCAATGCTTTCGGGTAGTTTCCAGAGAATAGACGCTTCCTGACCAGTACGGAAACATGCTGGCTGCACATGATGCTAAATTGTTCCAGTTGCTTATGCTCGCCTTCGGTTAGACGGATAACCATTACTTTCGATAATTTTTGTTCTTTTTCTTTTTTTGGCCGGGCCATCTTTCTTCTTTTGTAAGAAGCAAAACTGGGGCTTAGCAAAATGCTTATTTGACAAGTATTTCGGTAGTACAGAAACATAATTATGCGGCCGAGGTAAACCTGCTGGCAATTAAATCTTGTTTTTATATGTCTGCGGAACAAAGTGAGGTAGCAATTTGAGCACCGCGCACCCGAAGGCAAGTCGTTTTGGTATTACCAAAACATAACTTGCTTTACTTACTTTATTTGACTTTACTTTAAACTACATTGACAAAGCGTCGACCTGGTTTGAAACTCCTGCCAATTCGAAATTCTTTAAAGCTTTATTGTAACGGGTTTCATTGTTTTCAATGGTCGTTACCTTCCCGCCGGTGTGCTGCATCGCATAGGCCAGCCAAATTGTGGAATGTCCTGTTGAAGTACCAATTTCCAAAGCCGATTTGAAATTGTTTTCAGTAACTAATCTATACAATGCTTCACCATCAGTATATGGAATATTCCAATTCTGCCAGCGATTCCGCTGTAGTTCTAAAAACTGCTTTACTGGATTTTTTAAGGTCGTCATTGACATTGAATTATATACAATGCAAACTTACGACCCGGCAATCTGCCGTTGTTAGGACAAATGTGATAGTTTTCGGTACTTATGTTACCGGTTTTTATAGATTGGTGTATGCAATCGTGAAATCAATGGAATTAAAGATGCTATTAACATTTCAATAACTGAAAATCAAATCCATTGGTTATTTCTAAATTCCAGCGGGGAAAAACCCGTGTTTTTTTTGAAGTATCGTGCAAATAGCTACTGGCTTTGAAATTTAGCAGTTCAGTTATTTCAGAAATTGTCTTGTCTGAAAATTGTAGTAATTGTTTGGCCTCTAAAATAACCCGTTCTTTAATCACGTCACTCGCCGTTTTATTACAGATAGCTTTTACGGTACTATTCAAAAAGTGAGTTGTTATATTAAGTTTATCTGCATACGCAGTTATAGTCGAATGTTTGAAGAAATTTTGCTCAACCAGGTGTTTGAATTTTTTATAAACGACGATTTGATGTTTGATATTCCGGTCGATACTGGCTCCGGAAAATAGCTTTTGAATTTTTTTTAACAATATGAATAAAAGCGCCGGTATTAACTCGGGTGATTTTTCTATCATCAACAGATCTACCAAAGGTTGAAGAATAGCGGAGGCCTCGTCGTTTAACTTCAGATATGGATTTATTTACAAGTTGTCCAGATAGGATAATTCAAAAAGAATATCTTTATTTTGGAAAAGCTGGAGGAAAAAACTTTCGGTGAACATAATGCAATAGCCTTCCACACCTTCCCACTCTTCAAACAAGTGAAGCTGTCCCGGAGAAATAAAAAATAAGCTGTAAGGATCAATTTTATATTCTTTATAATCGATGGTCTGCTTACTGTTACCCTTCGTTATCCAAAGAATTTCATAAAAATCGTGCTTGTGCGGGAACTCTACATTTTCAGGGGTTACCATTTTTTCAAATCTATCCACATTAAACGCGATTGATTTTGTCGGTTCATTCAAAAGGTCACCAATAGAAATAGCTTTTATCATATTATAAATTACGTCAGTTGCGATTAGAGGGATCCGCGTGTTATTTCCTGCAGAATAAAAAAGTCCATCTTTATGAAAATATAATTTATTTTTTTTGACAATATAAACATGAATTTTACAAGGCTAAGATTTTTATATGAAACATAATTTTCGTTCGAAACTATTTTTTGTGCCAGGCATCCTCATGCTTGTTTTACTTATATCTGTTCCATCGAAGGCTCAACAAATGATTCAGATTGATAAATCCAACCTCGGGCGCAAATTTGAAGGTATAGGAGCACTAAGCGCCGGAGGATCATCGCGTTTGCTAATTGATTACCCCGAGCCATACAGATCACTTATACTGGATTATTTATTCAAACCAAAATTCGGAGCGTCATTACAGCAGTTAAAAGTCGAGATCGGTGGAGATATAAATTCTACATGCGGAACCGAGCCCAGCTATCAACATAATAAAGGTGAGCTAAATTTTAATGCAGGTTACGAATGGTGGCTGATGAAAGAGGCTAAAAAGCGTAACTCCAGGATTTATCTTGATGCCTTGGAATGGGGGGCGCCATATTGGATTGGAAATGGAAATTTTTATTCGCAGGATAACGCGGATTATATTGCAAAGTACATCTTAGGGGCAAAAAAAATACATGGCCTTGACATCGATTATGTAGGAATTTGGAATGAAACGCCCTATAATACAGATTGGATCAAAACCTTGCATAGTACGCTGAAACTAAATAAAATAGCAACGAGCATAGTAGGCGCGGAGGAAATACGCGCCTGGAATATCGTTGCCGAAATGAACAAGGATGCCGAACTATTTAAAGCGATAGATGTAATCGGAGTTCATTACCCCCGTGGTCAGGGTGACGGCCTCACGGACACTAAGATTGCGTCCGATGAGGGCGCAAAAAATAACTTGTACGTAACGAAAGAAGCAGTGTCGTTAAAGAAGCCGCTGTGGGCCAGTGAAGACGGCCCGTGGAGGGGTGACTGGAGAGGGGCGAAAGGACTGATCAAATCATACATCAGAAATTATATTGATGTCAAAGTTACAAAGACGATCATCTGGAGTTTGATTACATCTTATTATGATAATATAACCATTTCAAATTCTGGCTTGATGAAAGCGAACCAGCCTTGGAGCGGGCACTTTGATGTTCAACCTGCCATATGGGCAACTGCGCACCTAACCCAGTTTGCGGAGCCCGGTTGGCATTACCTGGAAGGTCAGGGTAATGGTTATTTGAGCGGAAAAGGGAGTTACGCAGCACTTACGTCTCCTGACAATAAAGAATTGAGCATCATCCTGGAAACCGTGGATGCTTTACAACCTCAGAAAGTTAAATTTAAATTGGATTCTGAATTCAATAACAGGATATTTTATTTATGGAAAACTGATTCGTTAAGTCAATTTGTTAAGTTATTGCCTTCAAGAATAAAAAACGCCGAGTTATCCCTGACACTTGATGAGGGCGCTATTTACAGTTTAACAACGACTACAGGCCAGCAAAAAGGTGTTGTAGGAAAGTCAGGCATTCCGAAATCTGCTGGCTTTCGACTGCCTTATCGGGAATCGTATGAATCATATGGACAAAATTCATTGCCTAAATTCAGTTCTGATATCTCCGGGGCTTTTGAAATCGCTGGAGGTAATAAAAATAAATATCTCAAGCAGAAAGTGTTAAAAAAAGGAATTGAATGGACTTCAAGCCTCAACACTGAACCTTTTACAATGATCGGCGATACTGCTTTAACAGATTATTCAATTAAACTCGATGTGCGATTGAATAAGAACAATCAATCGGTATACCTTATCGGCCGAATCCCAAAGGTTGTCCAAAATGACATTCAGCTTCCCGGTTATTGGCTTAAATTTTCTACTGACGGTACTTATAGGTTAGGGAAATCAGGAACGCCTGTATCAGCGGGACATTTTGATCTTCAAAATGATTATATAAAAAATCAACGCTTTTTCATCGACGATACCGCTAATGATATTGTCTTGAACGGGAGTGAAATCCACAGGCTGCCGGATTCTGTTAAAGCTATTTTTGATGGCCTTACCAAGGTACTAGCCGACCCGGCAAATAGCGACATCATACTGATACTTTACAAAAACGGTTCATTTTCAATAACTAAAGAAAATATTTTAGCTTCAGGAAAAATTGATTTTCCCATTAAATCATGGCATTCGGCTAAACTGTTATTTAAGGGAAATACAATAAACGCTTTTTGGGATAATGTGCACCTTTTCAATATCAACGATTCCAGTTTTACAAATGGATATTGCGGTTGGGGCAGCGGATGGCATGAAGCAGAATTTGATAATCTCGTTATTGAATAATAAATCTCATATCAATGGATTTTGAATTAGCGGATTATCAAAATCAATTTTTTGACGATATTCCTTGGGAGAAAGACCCATTGTCCGGGTGAAAAGCCTGGAAAAGTAATAAGGGTCACTAATGCCCACGAGCTGAGCAATCTCATTTACTCTATGGCGCGAGAACTGAAGTAACTGGCAGGCTTTTTGGATCTTTAAATGATTAAAGTATTCTATAGGGGATAAGCCTGTAATTTTAGTGAAAGAACTGCAAAAATGCGCTGTTGACAAATTTGCTACTGCTGCTATTTCTTTAAGGCTCACTGAGCGTTCAATGTTATCTTTTAAAAAACGGATGACCTTATCGAAGTTTTCCTCTTTATTTGGGTTAAGGCCTGTCTCCTGACTATCCGAAAACAGAAAAAGCTTCAGCAAGTGATTTAAGTTTATACTCGTAAAAAACATATTTTCCAGGCTATAACCAAGTTGTAAGCTTGCATATATACTTTTAAATATTCCGATCATTTCGTCCTTACTATACATTTTATTGTTTCCAATAACCATTTTCCTGTACAATACTTCTGTAATGAAATTTGCACCCGCACCTTTTAAATGGAGCCAATAAATAGTCCATGGGCTATCAGCGTCCGCAAAATAAAGGTGCATCTTTCCTGCCGGAACGATAAGATATTCAAATGGGCAAATCTTGAATTTTTTACTGTCAATAACTGCTTCGCCAGACCCTTCGGTGCAATAAATTAAAATATTCTCTTCAGTCCCTGCTTTTCGTTCTCTGTAGTGAAAAGCCGCTTTTGGATAATAACCAATCCAGGTTGTATATAAATTGTTTACATAGGGGTGTTTTTCACATTGTTCCAAAACTTTATTGGGAAGCGCGATAGCTTCCTGACCGTCAAACCCTTCTTTTTTCTTCATTGCAGTTTTTCTTCTTTATTAAGAATAGGCAAACTAGTAATCTCTAATTAAATCATATCCTTTTGATTAGCTGTATGCCTTTAAGTTAAATATAAAGGAAACAAAAAAGATTATTTATTAAACAATTAACGAAAAATTGTCCATTTCTTTAGAAAAATAGTCAATCTTTATTTTTTCCGCATATCTCACCTTTAGAAAACCAAAGCACAACCTTTTTTTAATTATCTGAGTCTGAGAATTAAGCTTCGTTTTTATATTTTATATGAAAGCGAAATAAATTACGAAGTGATATACCAGGATTGAAGATGCTTAGGGTTTTACCAAATTATGTAACTAATTAAACTAACCTAAATAATTAAATATGAACAATTCTTCGACTTCAAAAAAAAGCACTAGAAATCATAGCAGGGGGGAGCGATCATCCTTCATGCTACTGGTTTTATTCTGCTTGTTTTTGGGTTTTTACCCTGGCAAGGTAAGCGCCCAAACCAATTCAAAAAATGTTTCGGGCCGTGTGACCGATTCAAAAGGCCAGCCCCTTGCAGGTGTCTCCGTTTCTTTAAAATCTACTGTTAATGGTACAGTAACTGATGTTAAAGGTAATTTCAGCCTGAGTGTTCCGACCGGGTCCGCTACATTGGTTTTCACCTATGTAGGATTTGCTACACTGGAAGAGCAAGTTAGCGGACGTGATCGTATCAACGTAACCTTATCCGAAAATAACTCACAGTTAAATGAGGTGGTTGTCGTAGGCTATGGAACGAAGCAAAAGGCATCGGTTACGGGTGCAATTTCTCAGGTTGATAACAAAGTCTTTGAAAGCAGGCCATTGACAAATACTTTAAATGCCTTACAGGGTGCTTTGCCAGGTTTAACGGTGGTAAGGGGTAGCGGGAAACCGGGCAGGGAAGCTTACGATTTTCAGGTCAGAGGGTTTTCTTCGGTTAATGGAAACAAGCCTCTGGTACTGATAGACGGTGTGGCGAGCAGCAATTTTACGTCATTAAATGGTGAATCCAACGACCTTGGTGGTTTAAATCCTAACGACATCGCCAGTGTGACGGTATTAAAAGATGCTTCCGCGGCAATTTATGGCGCGCGGGCCGCTGACGGGGTAGTACTGATTACGACAAAGAAAGGGCTGAAAGGCAAACCGGTAATTAATTATACAGGCAACTTCGGTATAAAACAGGCCGATTACCTAAAAAAAATGACTACGACACTGCAGTTAGCAGAAATGGAAAATGAAGCCCTCACCAATGTTGGATTGACCGGGATCTCTGACGACGTGTTTGCTAAAATTAGGGCGAACGCAGAGCCTGATCCTAACGGTGGATGGCTTCCTTACCTGCAGAGTTATCCTGGCTTTTATCAAACAAATGACTGGAACAAAATCCTATATGGCACCGCGACACAGCAAAACCATAACCTTAGTATATCAGGGGGAGGGGAAAACAATAATTATCTGTTCTCTGCCGGCTATGCCAGAGACAATGGGATATTCAAATATGGGAAGGACAATTCGAACCGTTATAATTTGCGAATGAACTATGATTTTAAAATTTCTGACAGAATTCATATTGAAACGCGGAATAGCTATGAAAATGTGATCACTAATGACCCCAGCCAGCTGGACGGCACGCCAAGTAGCGTTGCAAGAAACGTAAGATGGCGATGGAACTTTCTTCCGATCTTTAATCCTCAGGGACAATATTATACCTACCAGGGCTATGATAATCCGATACAAGAGTTATTAGAAGGTGGTGAACGGACAAGCAATCTGAACAAATTTTCATTCAATGCGAAAGCTGATATCAAGATCATTGACGGTTTGACACTTACAGGACAAGCCGGGGTAAACAATTCCAATTACAATGACAATGCCTATTATACAACCTTTAACAGATATAATTATGCGGGCGATGTGGAAAGCATTTTTAATCCGCTGAACTCAGCTTATTATACCAACAATAAAAATCTTTACCAGTCTTATTCAGGCTATCTGCAATATGACAAGGCATTGGGCAAAGATCATAAGATAGGGTTACTGGTAGGAACGTCATTTGAAAAAAACAGGGATTATGGCACTACGGTTAACGGATCAAATTTTACTGGCAATGAATTATTTACCCTAAACCTTGCTGATCAGACTAATGCTGCTTATACACATTTAAATGGCTTCGATACGGATTGGGCGCTTGCTTCGTATTTTAGCCGTTTAAGTTACTCATTCAGAAATAAGTTCTTTTTAGACGCCACAACCCGTATTGACGGAAGTTCAAAATTTTCCAGTGATAAACGCTGGAGTGCTGTATTCCCAGCCATTTCAGCAGCGTACAATTTATCGGAGGAAAACTTCATCAAAAAATTAGGGGTCATTGACAACTTCAAATTTAGGGCGTCGTGGGGAAAAACCGGTAACCAGGATATAAGCACATTTGGGAACTATGACTATATTCCTTTAGTTAACATTGGCGGACAATACCCGCTCGGATCGCCTAATGCAGGTGCTCAGGGCGCGATATCCAGCATTTCGTCGCCAAATCGTACCTGGGAAACTATTGAAACCACGAATTTAGGTTTGGATCTAGGGTTTTTGAGGAATCGCTTAACAGCCAGTATCGATATTTATCGAAAAGAAAACAAGAATATGTTAGTGAATGCACAGGTTCCTGCTACATTAGGCGGTACGCCGCCGAGCCAGAACCTCGGACATTTGGTTACGAAGGGGTTTGATTTATCATTAGGCTGGCGTGATCAGATCGGAAACTTTAAATATAGCATCACCGCTATTGTAAGTGACAGCAAAAATAAACTTGTTGAGCTAAAAGGTAATGATGTTTTATCACAAGGCTTAAATTATGCTCACCAGGGTGCTTCACTTTACAGCTATTATGGTTACGAGGCTACCGGAATTATTCAGAACGCTCAGCAGCTTGAAAATTATAAAAAACTGGGCAATGTGCCTGCTAATCTCGGTGTTGGTGATATGATGTTCAAAGATATCGATGGTGACGGTTCGTTAACTCCATATGGCGACCCGGTAAAAAAATCAAAAGGTGATCTTGTTAACCTTGGAAGTTTGTTGCCCCGGTATACCTATTCTTCGAATATCAATTTGGCCTTCAAGAATTTTGATCTTTCTGTTCTCATACAGGGTGTAGGAAAGCAAGTTGTCATTCGAAACGGAGACTTCAGCATTCCATTAAGCCATGTTTGGTTCCAGCCTCTTCAATATTTTTATGGTAAGGAATGGACGCCCCAAAATACGAATGCAAAATATCCCAGGTTAATCGGTGGTGGAGTTGGTTTCGACAATTTGGTAAATTATAACTGGCAAACATCTTCTTTACTCGTGAATAACCTTGCCTACCTGCGCTTTAAGGTAATTACGCTTGGTTACAATTTACCGGAGTCTTTAACGAAAAAGCTAAAAATTGCCGGTGCGCGAATTTATATAAGCGGGGAAAATCTATTTACAATTTCCAAAGGAACATGGGATAATTCATTTGATCCGGAAGAAGGTTATTCACGTCAGGATGATCGGACATATCCTTTCACTTCTGTAAAATCAATTGGATTAAACATTAAATTTTAACATAATGAAAAATATTTTAAAACTACTTATAGCAACGGTTTTAATAACCAGTTGTAAAAAGGGATTGGAACTTATTCCCAAAGACACGATATCTGACGCAACCTTTTATAAGACAGCTGCTGATTTCAAGCTGGGTGCAAATAACCTGTACAATTCTCTTCCGGGGTTTGACTTCAATGACACACAATCAGATTTGGCCTTTAACACCGTGAATGATGTAAGCGACGGCAATTATTTACCTACGGCAGATAACCCTGACTGGACAAGCGCTTATGTATACATACGTGCAGCGAACAATTTAATCGCAAAAGGTAAGAGTTCGACTGATGCCGGTATAAATAATTATATAGCAGAAGCAAAATTCTTCAGGGCATTTAATTACTGGCAATTGTTTAAATTATACGGTGGCGTACCCCTGATTGATCAGTCACTGGATGTAAGCGACGAGAAACTATACACTCCCCGTTCATCACGCCAGGAAACAGCAGACTTTATTATTAAAGACCTTACAGAGGCTGCGGCCAACCTTCCGCTGAAAAGCGCATTGGGTGGTGCGGACGCCGGGAGAATAGCAAAAGGAACTGCTGATGCACTGCGTGCACGTGTTGCCTTGTTCGAGGGTACTTGGGAAAAGTATCACAATTTACCCGATATGTCGAAATACCTGAACATTGCAATAGAAGCGGCTAACAGTGTGATAAATTCCAATGAATATGAACTTTATAAAGGTAAAGGGGCTGACAGCTACCGCTACTTATTTATCGAAGCAGGAGATGACTCTAAGGAAAGCATTCTTGACAGGCGGTATGAAATAAACGTAGCGGGTCAATCGTACCCTTATCTGATCGACAGAATTTGTTACCTGCCTACTAAAAAACTAGCTGACATGTACCTGTGCAAAGATGGTCTGCCAATTAACAATTCGCCGCTGTTTCAAGGATACAATACAATAAAGTCTGAATTTGAAAATAGAGACCCTCGCATGACTATGACGATGATTGTTCCCGGTACCGCGACACTCAGACCATTCCATCCCACAGTCCCGGTTGTCAACTATCCCACCAATCCGCAAAGAAACGGGAACACCGGTTATATCACTTATAAATACCTGTCTGAAGACAGCTATGGAAACAATGTCGGTGAAACCAACAACAGCCACGGTTTTGATGATCACCTGATACGCTACGCAGAGGTATTGCTCATCAAAGCAGAGGCCTTGTTCGAAAAAAATAATGCTATCTCCGACGGCGATTTGAACACAACGATAAATGTTATACGTAACCGTGTAGGGATGCCACCGATCAGTAATGCATTTGTGAGCGGTAACAGTTTGGATATGCGATCGGAAATCCGCCGTGAGCGTTCGATCGAATTAGCCTTGGAAGGATTCAGATACGATGATTTAAGAAGATGGAAGACAGCGGAAACAGAATTGCCTAAAGAGATAAAAGGTATTAAGATAAAAGGATCAGAGTGGCAAAGCATCGCTCCGTACAACGGGGCAGATTATCAGTCAAGGACGGATGCGAATGGCTTTCTTATTGCACAACCGGCAGCTGATAGGACTTTTGATCCTAATAAACATTATTTACAGCCATTACCAACGAGGGAGATTGCGTTGTATAATGGTCAGTTACAACAGAACCCGGGTTGGTAATTGGTTAATAGTTGGTTAATTTGGGAGTAAGGCTGTAGTGCCAGGCTACAGCCTTTTTAATATTTAATAACATTATTGGTTTGGTTTATAAAACCGCGCCATTTCTTTTAATATTTTAATTTTTCCTTTGTATGAGATTTGGAATTCTTTCCTGCCTGCTGATTTTAGCTTCGTTCATTTGTTCTGCCCAGCCAAATAATGATAACCGATTGCCTTTACCCTCCCAAACACAGCTGGAATGGCAAAACGGTGAATTAACAATGTTTGTACACTTTGGTCCTGCCACCTGGCAGGACAAGGAATATGACGACCTTTCTACTCCGTTAAAAAGAATTAACCCAGTTAAATTGAATACCGACCAGTGGGCTCAGGTAGCTAAATCATATGGGGCGAAAATCATCATATTCGTCGCAAAACATACAGGTGGGTTTTGTTGGTGGCAGACCAATACATCGAATTATTCGGTAAAGGAAGCCGGGTGGCGCGATGGCAGGGGTGATGTAATGAAAGACCTGGAAGCATCCTGCGAAAAGTACGGGTTAAAATTGGGTGTTTATCTGAGTCCGGAAGACAGATATCTAAATATTGGAATGGGAGGCAAAGCACGGAACCCGGCTGAACAATCAAAATATGAAAAAATCTACAGAGAACAGTTAACAGAGCTGTTAACCAGATATGGCTCGATCAAAGAAGTGTGGGTGGATGGAAGCCTGGTTTTTAATGTTGGTGACCTTATAAAGAAATTTGCGCCAAAAGCGGTCATTCTTCAAAGTTCGGCTGCCACTATAAGATGGGTAGGCAATGAATTGGGATATGCCCCTTATCCTGCATGGAATGCTGTCAAGGAAGCTGACGCAAAATCCGGCAATAGTACAGCCAGCAATAGTGACCCTGATGGTGATACATGGTTACCCATAGAAGTTGATGTCAGCCTCCGCAGGCCTAATTGGTTTTGGAAATCGTTTAATGAAAAGGCGATTCTTCCGTTAAATGAATTAATGAAATCGTATTACCTGTCAGTTGGCAGGGGAACAGTGTTTTTAATAAATACAAGCCCTGATACAACAGGTCTGATCCCGGCGCCAGATGTCGCCCGTTTGTCGGAATTTGGAAATGAGATTAAACACAGGTTTGGCAAACCGATAGCTGAAACATGTGGAAGAGGTAAACTAATATCACTGAAACTTCCGTCATTTACGAAGTTAGACCACGTCATAGTGTCAGAAGACATCGCGTTAGGCGAGCGTGTCAGGTCTTTTGTCGCCGAGGCGCATACTAAAAACGGAAAATGGGAAAATTTATTTACAGGATCATCAATAGGTCACAAACTGATCATTCAATTTCCCGAGATTACAGCTGATGTAATACGATTTAGGTTTACAGGATATAAAAAATTACCGGTGATCAAATCTTTATCCGTGTTTTATAATCAAGCCCCTAAAGTAGAAATTCCACTTATAAAGGATAACTGGAATGTTAAAAATGCGGGAGAGTGGCCGGTTACAACTGCAAAAAATGGGCTCATGGAATTTACCGTGGATGTGACCAAATATTGTAAGGACGCACAGCCTTATGAAATTGCCTTTGTTATGAAAAGCAGTAATACAAAACAAGCACAATTTGCATATGATTGGGCGCAAACAGGATTATGGACAGATAATCTGAATAAGGAGGATCGGCTAGCTGTTATCGGGTCACATCTGATTTTTGATGGTGTTGAAGCTGATCAATATTTAATTCACCAAGATAAATTTCCCGACCGCGTTCATTTTAATCTTACCGGCATCGCTCCGAAATTATTGGTGAATGTAAAATTGCGGATACCACAAAAATTTTCATCTGGTTCGGTACAGGCTTTTATCCTGAAAAAATAGTTGTCGCTTATCGCAGTGGTGAATGGCTTTCTGATTAAAATGAACACTGAAGCACAAAATAAAAGTGCTTCAGTGTTCATTTTTAAAGTTAGGATGTTGGCAAGCTCGGCCCCCGTAAACTAAATTAGGCCTGTAATACTTAACAAGCCCCCGGTAAATGGAAACCTTTTCATTAAATTACCATCGACACCTATTCTTGCAGAGGTTACAAAAAGAATATTCTCGTTTGCGCCTTCAAAGGCACACTTTGTAACATTCCAGGCAGGTAGAGGAATTTCCCTTATTATCAGGCCGTCATCGTTAAAACATCTTAAACGATTGCCACCGAATTCTCCAACCCAAAGATTTCCAATCTTGTCTGTTATTAAACCATCCGGAGACGAATTTAAACCTGCCCAATCTATCAGTAATCGTGTATCTGACACGTTACCGCCTTCATCAAGCACACTACGGTACACACCTTTGCGGATCATAGTATTGCCGGAAGTTTCGACCGTATAAAGGATTTTGTTATCGGGACTGATAGCAGGGCCATTAGCAACGACATATCCTTCCAGCACTACTTTACGCGTCATATCGGTATTATAATAATAATACTTTCCAAGATTATGGCGATTGTCCATATCCATCGTGCAAGCCCATACCCCTCCGTTTTTATCAAGACATCCGTCATTAAATCTTACAGAAACACCGTCCTGATCGATACAGTCGATCCTTTCAGCAATTATCTCGTTGTTTTCCAAAAGGGTTAACTTATGCAGGCCCGATTTGTAGCCAGCCAGCATTGATTCTTCCTTCGTAAAAATTACAAATCCTACAAACTCGCCGGTATTCCAAAAATTGAACGTTTTTGTATCGGGTTTCCAACTATAAATCTTTTTCCCTAATATATCCACCCAAAAGAGGGTTTGCATTTTGTAATTCCAAACAGGACCTTCACCTAAAGCAGACTTGGTATCCAGTAAAAAATCAATATTCATGATCCTTTTAAAATTAGGATATAATCTTAGCCTTGGTTAACTCGCCATTAACAAGCCTCAGGATATTTCCAGGGTTGTCATTTCTCAATTCCAAAGGAAGCAAATCGTCCGGAAAATTCTGAAAAGCTACCGGCCTGACAAAACGCAGTATAGCCGCAGAACCCACAGATGTAAATTTACTATCAGAGCTTGAAGGGAAAGGGCCGCCATGTTGCATGGCGTGACAAACCTCAACCCCTGTTGGATAGCCGCCAAAAACGATCCTGCCTGCTTTTTCCGTTACAGCGTCAATAATTGATCGCACGGATGTGTTGTTATCGGCTGCAGATGCATGAATGGTCGCAGTAAGCTGTCCATCCAACGAATCAATTACTTTCAGCAATTGGTTTATATCTTTATTTAAAACGACTAAGGTTGAAGGCCCAAATATTTCCGATTGCAATTGTTCACAAGTTAAAAAACTTTCTGCATCGACGCTGAATGCAATTGGCTTTGCTTGGTTATTGTTTTCATATTTTTCTAATGGTACGGTGCCTAACACTTTTACAGACTCAATTGAAGAAATCGAAGAAATGTTAGCTATGAAATTTTTAAAAATGCCTTTATTCAACATCGTGGCACCATTGGTTTTCCGCAACAAGCATTCGAACTCCAACAGAAATTTTTGTCCGGAAGCATCATCTATTAGCAAAACAAGTCCGGGATTAGTACAAAACTGCCCGGCGCCAAGTGATACAGACGCTATCAATTGTGTAGCTATATCTTTATAATCCTCTTTGAGCGCACCAGGCAATAAAACAACAGGATTTACAGAACTCATTTCGGCATAAACAGGAATTGGAGTTTTGCGTTCGGATGCCACCTTAATGAGAATATTTCCGGCATTGCGTGAACCTGTAAAACCAACAGCTTTGATAACTTGACTCGTAATCAGTTTTTGAGAATCTTCATTTGATAGATAAAGTGCTGAAAATACCCCTTCCGGCAGTCCGCACTTTATTGCTGCTTTTACAATTGCAAGCGAAACTAATGCATGGGTACCTGGGTGAGAGGGGTGTGCTTTGACAATAACCGGGCAACCGGCCGCTAATGCCGATGCAGTGTCCCCACCGGCCGTTGAAAACGCGAGAGGGAAGTTGCTTGCTCCAAACACTGCCACGGGACCAATCGGAACTAAAGTTCTCCGGATATCAGGCTTTGCGATAGGCGCACGATGCTTATCTTCAGTGTCTATCCTCACATCTTTCCAGGAAACCTCCATTAGCAAATTCGCAAAGAATCGAAGTTGCTGACATGTCCGGTGACGCTCAGAAATAATTCGTGATTCCGAAAGACCGGATTCTGCAATAGCTCGTTCAATTAATTCGGAGCCGGTAGTCATTATTTCTTCAGCGATACTAATTAAAAATGAAGACTTTTTTTCGCCGCTTAAATTCCGAAATGTATCAAATGCACCTCCGGCCAAAGATAACGCGTGTTCCATTTCTTCCGAGGTCGCGAAGTGGAACTTTCCAGGTAATTCGGAGTTGTCTGTAGGGTTTACAGCCCGAAAAAATGTTTCGCTATTTGCAGATCTTTCGTAACCGATAAAATTTGCCCCTTTTATGCTCTCGAGTATATGGTTTTGTTTCATGTTAGTTGTATTTGATTACTGCAGGCATGCGATAAAATTTTTGAACATTTATAGTTAGTTACTTAACCAACTGGGCGGAATTTCGGTGGGAGATGAGCCATTTATACTATACCTGAGTTTAAGTTTGTAACCCCCGCCACCTTCAATAAAATCGAGTGAGATCTTATGATGCCCTTTCCTTAAAGCAACCTGACCGCTCTGTTCCTTTTCGGAATGCAGTCCGTCGTTGTTGACGGTTTCACGGCCTGCAATTAGAAGTACCCCCCCGTCATCGCACGTCAAGTAAAAAGTATAAATTCCGTCAACAGGAACCTCGATATTTCCCTTATATTTTAATCCAAAAGAGGGAGCTGATACGGATGCAGGAATATCGACCCGGTCTGCTTTAAAGGAACTATCCGGGAACGTTTTTGGGATTTCGGCTGTTTTCTTAAAGTTTCCTTTATAATAGGCAACAGTAAGCCCTTGGTCTTTTGACGTGGGATCAATTGGATTAGCCAAGTCTTGCTGCTGATACTTAATATTATAAATATCACCAATTCGACCCTTGGGCGTAAAGGCTGCAACCTTTATTAATTGAGTATGATTTACAATGTAGGTTGTTAGCTCGGGCGAAGCATTTGTTGGTGTGGAACCATCAGTGGTAAATCTTACAGGAAATTTTTTTAATGGGCGATCAAAATTCAGCGTGTCGGTGGTGATAAACACCCGGTCGTTTAAAAGCCCCTGAATATCCGGAAGCCTGTAATGTATATTCATCAGGTCTAGCCTGTCATATTGGTTATTGAGCCGGCTGCGATAAGATAGATATCCATCAGGACTGTTTGTCCATAACCGCTCAGCCAACGCAGTCATTCTTGGCATATACATATATTCCGCCCTTTTCTCGCTGGGGATGTACTCTGTCCAGATGTTAGCCTGAGCGCCAATAATATAACCTGATTGTTCTTTATTCAAACCAGGGGGCACCGGATTGAAGTGATAAACATTATAAATTGAGCTGTTATCCGGAAGGTAATCAAAATATAATGGGTTACCTGGTGTCATAATTACCTTATTTCCGTTTTTGGCCGCTTTTACAGGAGCCTCCGGCACCCATGTACGCCAATACATCAATATAGCTGTAGGGCTGATTCCGCCCTCAATAATTTCATCCCATCCGATTATTTTTTTACCGTGCTGATTAAAAAAACGTTCCATGTGATTGATGAAATAATTTTGCAATGCAGGAAGACTCTTAATTTCCTCTTTTGACATGAGGATCTTGCAGCTTTCGCACTGCGCCCAACTGGCGCGGTCGACTTCATCACCGCCAATATGAATGTAAGACGAGGGAAATATGTCCATAACTTCTTTAAATACATTTTCTACAAATTCAATAGTTTTTTGATTGCAGGGGCAAATAGGCTGACTAAAATCCTTTCCCCATTTATTCGTGCTTCCATCGCAGCTGAGGAACGGGTATGCAGATATAGCAGCCATCATATGTCCGGGCATATCAATTTCCGGAATGATTTCTATGTGCTTAGCAGCTGCATATGCTACCAGCTCTTTTAATTGCTGTTGGGTGTAATAGCCTCCATAGAGCGTTTTCCCGTCTTTTTTGATAATGTGCTGGCTGTTTATTTCGAAGTCAGGATTTTCCTTTGCCCGGTCCATACAGATAGAATCCTGATTATTGAACCCTCTCCAGGCACCTTGCTCTGTAAGCTTTGGATATTTCTTTATTTCAATGCGCCAGCCCTGGTCATCGGTTAAATGCAAATGAAACTTATTCATTTTATAGAGGGCCATTACATCGATAAATTTCCGGAGGTATTCTATCGAAAAAAAGTGTCGCGATACATCCAAATGCATGCCGCGCCATGAGTAAGCAGGATAATCAATAATATCAAGGGCTGGCAAGGACAACTTCAACGGATGCTGTTTTCCCGTTTCAATCGACGCAGGCAGGAGTTGTCTCATCGTTTCTACCGCACTGAAAGCGCCGCTGGCACTTTTCGCCGAGATAAGTATCCGCCGGGCATTGATGCTCAATTTGTAACCTTCATTCTGTTTTACCGTAGCATCATATTTAAATATGATGCCCCCTGTATTTTGATTATGGGTTATTTTCAGTGTTTTGCCTAAAGCCGGCGTAAACAGTTTCTTAAGTTCATTGGCCTCATTAGAAAAAGTTTCACTTACCGGTATAACAATTGGCGTTTTAGAATCAACAATAAATTTTCCATTCCCTTTTACTAAACTCACAGGGTATGGGATAATTGGTAAAGTGGAATCTGGCTGCGCGAACAGGTTATTTAATGGTGCTAAAAAAATGAAAAGTGCACTGACAATTTTTAGTAATCGTTGTTCCATGTTTTTGATTTAAAAGGAATATTATTCCTTTTTAAGTAAAAGTTTTGTTTATTACCAGTGCACTATGGTTCCGTCATTTATCTGCGCGGCCTGTATGACACTTAGAGGCTCCTGTTTATAGGGATATTTAGCGGCAAGTTTCTCATTTATTTCTATTCCCAGACCTGGTCGCTCGGGAAGACTGACATATCCGTTATCAGTTGCAGGCTGTCCTTCCACCACATCATAGAACCAGGGTACTGCATCCATTTTTTCCTGAATAATAAAATTAGGGATTGCAAAATCGAAATGTATCGCTGCTACACCGGCGATAGGCCCCAAGGGATTGTGAGGGGCAATTCCTACTCCAGCCACGGCTGAAGCAGAAGCAATATGCAATGCATCAGTAAAGCCACCACAATGACACAGGTCAGGCTGGGCAACGTCAATTGCCCTCGCTGTAAGATAAGGTTCAAACTCCGAAAGTGATATCAACCTCTCGCCGGTGGCCAAAGGGCAATTAATTTTTTCCTTAATGTTTTTCAGGGCAATGACTTCACCAGGCTGAATAACTTCTTCCACAAAGAATGGTTGAAATGGCTCAAGAACTTTAATGAATTGCAATGCCGCACTGGCTGAACCCGGTCTTCCATGGAAATCAACCATAATGTCAACATCTTCTCCAACGGCCTCTCTCAATGTCTGCATCATTTTTTCAACATGCTTAATTTGTTTTATTGACGCCGTGTAGTTAACGTACGGGATAAAAACGACTTTAAGCGCGTCATATCCGCGTTCCATTACCTTCAATGATCTTTCAACGACGTCGCCCGTATCCAGGCTTGAATAAACGGCGCCTGCCTCGCCCAAGCCTAAATGGGTGTATAACCTTACCTTTTCCCTTGTTTTTCCGCCAAGCAATTGCCAAACCGGCACGTTAAGCCATTTACCCTTTATATCCCAAAGTGCTATTTCTATTCCGCTGATAGCAGTTTTACCGATTACGCCGAGTTTCCAGAAACTGTGCTTAAGCATGATTTCCAGTAAACGCGTGATATTTCTAGGGTCTTCGCCAATGAGTAGCGGTTTTAGATCTTCAATGGTACCTACCACCCCCCGGGTTTTCCATTCCAGGGTTGATTCCCCCCAGCCATATAAACCAGGTTCTGAGGTTTCCACTTTAACAAAGATCCAATTACGCATTTCTGCATTAACTACGTGGATTTTTATGTCTGTTATTTTCATAAGTATTTAGATCTAGCTAATCGTACTTAACCGTTTAGATTTCGTTTTCATCGTTACCAGGCTTGAAAAGCATTTTTTCTATTTGTTCTAATGTTTTACCCATCGTTTCAGGAACATAGAACCATATGAAGATAAATCCGCAGATATTGAATATACCGAATATTACAAAGTTCACTACCGCACTAACTTTTAATAAATAAGGTGAAATCAATACCACAATGAAACAGGAGAGCCACAAAACTGCTGACGCCATCGACAGGGCTTTGCCGCGGATATGGTTAGGGAATATTTCAGACAAAACCACCCATGTTACCGGAGCAAGTGTAAAAGCGTAAGTTCCTATAAAACCCATTACGAAAATCACTACAAGAGTGCCGTTAACCGTAGTAGAATTAAAAGATAATGCCAAACAAAAAAGGAAGAACGCCATTAAAAGGGTGCCTATCAGCAATAATTTTTTACGACCGATCCGATCAATTAGTAGGATGGCGAATACAGTGGAAACAAAAAAAACAATACTCACAAAAACAGCATTCAGTAAGCCGTCTTTAATGTCAAGATTTGCCTTTTGAAAAATAACCTGAAGGTAAGCAGTAATGTTGTTTGAGCCGCAGAATTGCTGCAAAATCGCCAATCCAAATCCTATTGCCAATACCGGCAACATTGATTTGCCAAACAGGTCAATATAACGGGCTTTTCTTTGCGGAGCTTCTGTATTTATATTTATGCCTTTTACTTCAATTGCGACATAAATGTCATCCCCTATTTTTCGTAAAACCTTTATAGCCTCTTTTTGAAGCCCCTTTTTCAAAAGCCATCTCGGGCTCTCAGGCACGAATATCAATAAGATCAAAAATATTGCGGAGGGAACAAGGGCAAACCCAAACATATATTTCCAGCTATCTGCATTTTGAGGGTCGCCAAAATAATAAGATATAAATGTAGCGAGCAGAATGCCAAATATGATCATCAATTGGTTAATTGACACTAATGTGCCCCGGATCTGCGCAGGTGATGTTTCTGCTATGTACATCGGAGAAAGGACCGAAGCTGCCCCGACCGCAACTCCCTGTAAAAATCTCCAAATTGCCAGTTCGGATGCGCTATTTGACATGACAATCCCGATGGTTGTTATGATAAAGAATATTGCTGTGGTGACCAGAGCTTTTTTCCTACCAAGCTTTTCGGTCATAAAGGATATAAAAAAAGCTCCGAACATGCATCCCAGCTCGAAAATAGCTACCACCCAGCCTAATTCAAAACCGTAAAGATAAAACTGCTTTTGTATGAAGGGAATGACACCAGTTATGATACCCAAATCAAAACCAAACAGAAGGCCACCCATTGCGGCAACCAAAGTAATAAAGGTGAGATAAACTGTATTATGTTGTCCTGTTTGTTCGACTGTATTGGCATTTTTGATCATTTTTTCAAGTCTTAGTGAAAATGCTTGCTATCATGTTTTGTTAGGAAACCACTAATCTGTTTATTAAAGGCTTGCCCATCACGGCAGATTCAATATGAAATATATCATTAACTTTTGTTTTAAAGTTATCTGTATAACTTAGAACCGAGGTGCCTAAAAAGTGTATATGCAAATCTCCCGGTTGTCTGAATAAATTATATTTAAAATGATGATGCTGAATATTTAATAGGTTATGACTCATGTTATCTTCGCCGGTAGAAAAAGCCTTTTCCCAAACTATCTCATTGTTTCGAATTATTTTACTTTGTCCCATGATGTTTGACGGAAGGTCTGTCAATAGTATTTCAGGTCCATAGGAACAGTAACGCAGTTTAGAATGGGCCAGGTTGAGATAATTCTGCTTTTCCATCTGATGGTCTGAAAATTCATTTCCTAAAACAAATCCGATTCTTTTGGGAATTCCTTTATTGTTTATAATGTAAACTGCGCCAATCTCGGGTTCTTCTCCACCGTCCAGTGCAAATTCGGGCATCGGCAAATCTTTGCCTGGAAGTGAAACGGTTAATCCGTTACCTTTGAAAAACCATTCCGGCTGCTCGCCTGGACGACCGTCAATTAACTTTCCATTTTGAAGACCGGCCTGGAACATCTTAAGTGAATCACTTATGGTGTTGTTTGTATCATCTTCGGGTCCCTGGTGCATTTTGTTCCGGGAATCAGCGCTTCCCATATGCGTTAAGCCGGTTCCGGTTATCCAAGTGTGATATGGATCTTTGTGATCAACAGGCAGCAGAATTTTTCCTTCCATATCTAACCAGTCATAATCCACTGACACATCAGAAAGCAGTGTTTCTACTGAAGAGATAATATCGGAATGATGTGCTTCAGCATAATCAAAGAGATCATAAACCGAAGTGATTTTTTCAAGTACCCTGATGTTTTTTCCTTCGACTTTTCCTGTCTTTTTATTGCCGTCAACATCTAAAAATTGTATCAATCTCATATTTAATATGCTAAGAGTCCATCATAATAGCTGATCGTCCGCCGTCTATTAAAAAGGTTTGACCACCGGCAAAAGCCGCGTAGTCGCTTGCCAAAAACACAAACCACCCGCCAATTTCGTCAGTAGTGCCAAGGCGCTTTAATGGGTAAGCAGCCTCTGTATTCTTACGGGCCTCCTGCGGATCAGAAAATCCATTGAACCATTCTTCAGCTAACCTGGTGTCAATGAAACCGGGTGCAACACCCACTGTCCGGATAGCCGGGCTCCATTCGACTGTTAAAGTTTGAACGAGTGCCCTCAATCCGGATTTCGCGATATTATACGGGAAGGAGCCCGCAGTAGTGTTAAATGCATGACAAGAGGTGTTAATTATAATGACGCCATCCGGGGACTTTTCCAAGAAAGGCTTAGAAAGCCTGGCTATGTTCCAATGGGACTCCAAATTAAGATTCATATTATATAGCCAGTCTTCATGACTGCAATCCTCAGCGCCTTTATATATGTTGGTTCCTGCATTAGATGCAACAATATCAATACCACCGAAATGGTTCGCAGAAGCATTTACAAATTCCTTTAGATCTTCCATATTTGTGACATCTGTTTTGACATAAAATGGTTGTTTTCCGGAATGTTTGAAAACTTCCTGAATGAAATTTTGAACGCCAATATTTTCTTTCGCCTCTAGTGAACATCCGGCAATATTAGCGTTCGCCCTGGCAAACATGCTTGCTATTCCTATTCCAATTCCAGATGAGACGCCAGTGATAAGTACGGTTTTATTTGATAAATCTATATTAAAGGGCATATTAATGGTAATGATTATAGTTCGGTTTGGAGTACAGTGGTTATTTGTACCGTGTAAATGTCATTTAAATTATTTATTGAAAAATTGACTTTTTTTTGGAATGAATGGACGATTTTTCTGTTACTATTCAATCATGATCTTGTTTTTTTGTTAGGCAAATAAATTTCATACTACCTGATTACGGATTTTTGTTCGCTGAAGTATCAGAGATTCCAAGTAGGTTCTCATAAAAAAGGGTTTAAAAGGGGTTGGGTTAACCAGGGAGCAAGGTCAAGTTTGAGTTAATGGGAATGAAATAAAAAGCCTGAGGATCTATTACACCTATTTTTAGTATGCATTCTATTTTGCTCTTTAGCAATTGGCGAACAAAAGATTGTCGGATGATTCTAAAGCTTATTTAAGTATGGCTTGATTTTTTGTAACATAGTTACAGTTATCTTCACTAAGATTATCATGTATTGAATTCGACGAAAAAGAAATTATAGGAAATTCACAGGGCGGCGATAGCGCTCGTATGGCACCATTTAAAAATGTAGAATAAGATCAAGGGTTTTTTAATGCCTTATGTATTGCTCTAATTGCCGCGAAATTTTCATTGAAAATGACTTCAATAGCCTCTGAGTTTTCTGAGTATATAAGCGAAATACCTTAACATTGACTTGCAAAAAATCTTTTGATAGCCGGTATCGAGTCATGTAGCATAACTTTAGGCATCAAACAAACAAAATGCTCGTGACTATTGGTCTTTCGTATAAGCTTTAAGCACTTGTTTTGCCTGGCCAATTCCGTCGATACCTAACTCCACCACATCCCCTGGCTTCAAATATAACGGAGGTTTCATCCCAAGGCCAACACCCGCGGGCGTTCCGGTTGAGATAACATCGCCCGGAAGTAAAGTCATAAACTGACTGATGTACGCTATTAAATTTGGGATGTTGAATATCAGGTTGGAGGTGGTGCCATCCTGAACTGATTTACCGTTTAAAGTTAACCACAGGCGCAGGTTGTGCACATCTTCGATTTCATCCGTTGTTGCCAAAAAAGGCCCCATCGGCGCAAAGGTATTGCAGCCTTTGCCTTTATCCCAAGTTCCGTTTCGTTCCAGTTGAAACTCCCTCTCGGATACATCATTATGCAGGCAATACCCGGCCACATACCCCATAGCATCACACTCCTCAATATAAGATGCTTTTTTTCCTATTACTACCGCCAATTCAACTTCCCAATCCGTTTTCACTGAATTTTTAGGGATGATTATATCATCATTTGGCCCAGCCAGCGCGGTGGTTGACTTGAAGAATAAGATTGGCTCTTTAGGCAAAGGCGCATTGGTTTCTTCGGCATGGTCCTTGTAATTAAGACCGATACAAACGATTTTGGAGGGCCGTGCGATCGGGCTACCCAGACGGTCCTTATCGGATACTTTGGTAAGCTTACCATGGTTTGAGCTTATAAACTCCTGCAGCCTTCTTAGTCCGTCGTTCTCAAAAAAGACTTCGTTGTAATCCTCGAAAAAAGCAGATGTATCATATTTTATATTATTAATAATAACACCGGTTTTTTCTTTACCAGCCGTCCCGTATCGTATTAGTTTCATATTTGTGAGTGGTTGATCAGTTAAGTTTGAGCGGTTAGATGATCTATTTGCGTAGTTAAAATTTCGAACTTTCCATCACCAACTAACCATTCTTTATTTACTTTATTAGTTGTTTAGTTTAATGAAGCCGCCGTCAATATGGTAATCGCAGCCAGTGATGAAGCCTGCCTCATCGCTGCACAAGTAAAGCGCAAGCGCTGCAACCTCTTCGGGTTTGCCCATGCGCCCAATAGGCTGGCTTTTTGATAATTTCTCAAATATCTCATCCTCACGGCCTGGGTAGTTTTTTGAAATAAAGCCATCAACGAACGGTGTATGCACACGTGCCGGGGAAATAGTATTGCAGCGGATATTGTCCGCAAGATAATCGCGCGCTACTGAAAGACTCATGGCTATAATTGCTCCTTTACTCATAGAGTAGGCAAATCTGTCGGTGATACCTACCGTAGCCGCAATGGATGCCATATTAAGTATTACCCCGCCGCCATTGGTCTTCATCGAAGGAACGGCCGCATATAAAGCGTTGTAGGCGCCTTTAACATTCACGTTAAATATGCGGTCAAGATCGGCTTCCGTTGTGCCTTCAAGGCTACCGACGTGCGCTATGCCTGCATTGTTTACCAGTATATCAATTTTACCTATCTGATTAAATACGTTAAGTATTTGATCTTGTTTACTTATATCGACGGTATAGCTGAGGGCAATATTTCCGCCTTTTTTTATTTCATCAATTGTTTCCTTGGCAGCATCGGCATTTAATTCTATAATGTGTACTATGGCGCCTTGCTGAGCAAACAACAACGATATGGCCTTGCCAATTCCGCTGCCGCCGCCTGTTATTACCGCTTGCTTATTTTTTAAACTAAACATATATTTTGAATTTAGCTAATAGCAAAAAGTTAACCTATAGGTGTACCTAACCGGTTGTAAATAAAACTATGTTGACGTCCGATGCTACTTCGGCCGTGGTATTTTACATCGCTGCCAGTTGTTACACATAAATAACGCTAAATTTCCTAACCCTTCGCGGTATCCGGCTGTAAAGCAATCGGCGAAATACCTCCTTTTTTTGCTGCCCCGGCAAATTTCAAATGTTCATAATGGTCGAGCTCAGACTGGATTACTTTGCTCGGTATTGAAATTTTCAGGATAACGGTATTTAACAGTTTGTATATGTTCGCAATACAATACGAGTTCGCCATTATTTTTAAATACTTCATATGCAGCCCGGTATAGACCCATATGTTTATACTTTGGGTGTTTATCTAAGTCTGTTTTAATAGTATAAATGGTATCTCCGATAAATACGGGTTTGATAAATCGGAGCTTGTCGTAACCATAACTGAAAGCATTTATACAATTAGTTGCAACCAAACCTAGACCCGCACTAAATACAAATGCACCGGCCACTAGCCTTTTCCCAAAAATGCCTTCGTTTTTCGCAAACACATCGTCTGCTACATAGGGATGCATGTCTAATACGAGTGTGTTAAATTGCATGCTTTCGCCTTCGCTAATCGTACGGCGAATGGATCTGATACTGGTGTTCATAACAATATCTTCATAAAACCAGTTTTCTGCGTTCCATACAGGGATTTCATTATGTTTTGTTGAATCTGGGTTTGGGTTCATTGCTTTATTGTTTGACGGGTTATATTATTTTAAAAATTATTATCCTGTTAGCCTATACTGCTTAATTTTACAGCGCCTTTTGCATCTGAAATATAAGCGGCTTCAACACAGGCCATTGTATGAATACAATCTTCTACCGAGTTATCAGGATGGGTTATTGTTCCTTCTTTGGCCTTCATCATTTCGGCGATAGAGCCAATAAATGCATGTGGGAACCAACTGCCTTCAATCTCTACCGCTTTCCAATTCGACGCCTTTCCGTTTTCGATAATAACATATTCAAACTTATCTGGTACGCCAGCCGGATAATTCATCAATGTGCCCATTTTTATTTTGATTGCACCCTTTGTGCCTTCAAATTTGATATAGGATTGTTGATTATCTAATCCAAACTGATGGCAATGGTTGGTGAGAATATTGGCGCGAACCATATCGCCATAATCCATGATAATGTTACTGCGTACAGTGGCTAATTCCCGCATCTGAGGATGTTTGACGGTTTTAGCATATATGCCTGAAGGGTTGCCTAAAAAAGAGCGCACCACATCTATATAATGAATACTGTGATAAGGTATTTCCACACGTGGAGCTTTATATAGAAAATCCCATAAATGCCAGGGTGTAAATACATTTACATTTATTTCTATATCACATAAATCGCCTATTGTTCCATTTTTAATCATATCTCTGGCTGCAATAATAAACGGTGCGTATCTTAATTGAAAGTTCACTCCGGCGAGCATATTCTTTTCCCTGGTAAGCTGAAGAATTTTTTTAGCTTGTTTATAGTTTTCGCCTATAGGTTTTTGCATCAGCACCGTGGCATTCGCGGGTAATTTTTGCAACATTTTTATGATGGCATTTCCGGGCAGTGCAATATCAAATATTACATCCGAAGGAGCCGAATCTATCATTTGTGTCACACTTTCGTACACTTTAGATATGGAAAATCTGAGGGCTGTATTTTTCGCCTTCGCCGTGTCGATGTCATATATACCAATTACTTCAAATTCTGCAATTTTATAAGCCGGAAGATGCGCATCATTAACAATTCCACCTGCGCCAATGATTATTATTTGCTGTTTAGTTTTTGGCATTGAGCCCCGTTGTTGTAAAGTCATCTGTTTTTTAGGTTTAAAAATTAAGGCGCATAACACAATGCTATCACAGAGTGCCTAAATAATTGCCATAGGTTAGTACTGACACGGCTACAATGAGCAATGTTATTGCAAATGCCAACATCCCTTTTGTTTGACTTTTAACACCTATCCATTCCCTGAATACAAGGCCGATCACACTACTAAATAGTACCAGCATGATCATATGAATAGCCCAGCTACTGAATTTATAAGTCCCCATTCTATTATGACCAAGGCCATAGAAAAAAAATTGGCCATACCATAATAAACCAGTAATTGATGCCATAACATAATTCAATGTTAATCTTGAGGGACTCTTCCTTTTTTCTGATTTTATAAATTCTTTAAAAGTTTTTTGTTTGATATGTAGATAAATGCAGTAAATAAATGTTGACAGAAAAGCACCTGCATTTGCAAAAATATAAATGACGTTATCTTGAAATTGCCCTGAACCATATTTTACAGCAACATCAGCAATAGGTTGCCCTTGATCAAGTGCAAAGCCATACACTGCTGAAAGAACACCTGCCAATAAACACAACGGTAAACCTTTAGTAAAAGAAAAAGAAGATGTTGAATTTTTGTTGTTTTCTAAATCCTTCTCTTTAAATCGACCGGCGAAACCACAAATGGCAATGCCGAACGCACCTATTACTACTCCGGCAACTATCCACCCTGACCCTGTATTGTTTAATATAGACTCCAATTCACCATGCACTAATGGCGGCAGCAGCGTACCTAGAACACAAGAAATGCCTACTGAAATGGCATAAGTCAATGAAAACCCAACATAGCGAATTGCCAGGCCAAAAGCAGTTCCGCCTATGCCGTAAGCAGCTCCCAACAAAAATGATTTATACATAGCTGCCTTAGGCGCCTCAATTAATACTTCCTTTAGATGCGGTACTGTAATCCAGGCGACGATTATAGGTAATATCAGCCAGCAAACCGCTGCCTGCGCTAACCAATAGGTTTGCCAAGACCATGACCTGGTATTCTTTTGCGGTGTATAACAAAGCGACGCGCTGGAAGCTCCTATAGCATGAAATGATATTCCGGCAATTACGCTCATAATCCTTTATGGTGTTAATTTATAAAAGGAAGCTGCATTATTGTACAGCACTTGCACTTGATCATCCGCGGTCAATTCTTCTGAAAATATTTCCCTGTAAGTCAGCCAGGCTTTTTCATAAGGGCCGGCCAATAAGGCGACGGGCCAGTCGCCACCACAAAAACAACGATTTGTCCCAAACAACTTTAGTACCTGCATGATATAAGGTTTCAAATCATCTTTTGTCCAGTTTTTGCCATTACCGGCAGTTACGCTAAGCCCCGAAATTTTCGCATACAAATTGGGATGTTCTGACGCAATGGTCATTTGGCGTTCCCATTCAACATGCTTTTCTTTCCTTGCAATGGGGGGCTGGTTCAAATGATCAAAAACCATTTTCAGGTTGGGCAATTTTTCCGCTACTGTAATTGCGGTTTTTATATGTTCTATATTGATTCCAACTATATCATAAGTAAGCTGATGTTCAGCCAATATTTCTAAACTTTCAATCACATTTGTTTGCAATAGCCATTTAGGGTTTGGCTCATTATGGATGAGATGGCGACAACCTTTCAGATAATGATTACCACAAAATCTTTCTGTTAACGCTTTTTCTGTTGCTTTCGGGTTTTGCAAAGGCAACCAGCTTACAACGCCCTTTATCCATTCTGTTTCTGCAGCCACCTGCATCATTAAATCCGTATCCTCAAAATTATTGGCAGCTTGTACCAATACTCCATCTGTTACACCTGCCTTTTCAATTTGCGGCGTTAATTGTTCAATTAAATAGGTTTTATTTAAAATGCTTGTGTCCCCTTTCAACCAGGTATATTCAGCCTTTTCCAGATTCCACATATGTATATGTGTATCTATAATACGGTTTGTCATAAAGAAAATGTTCTTTTGTTATAAATTGAATTCTCTATTGATTGATGCAGAATCTTCGCCTAATCCCGGCGCGCCTTTCGTGGATGTTAATAATTGCCCATCTACTCTTATCGGGCACCGGGTTGTTTTCATATAATGATTACCTATGGTAATCATCTGTTCCATTTCAAGAACTTTGTACCCTTCCTGCTTCATTAAAGTATCATAGTCAAAAACTTCTGCACACCATATGTCTGCGGGCTCTAATATAGCTAACCATTGATGAGCGTTTTTAGTCATTAAATGATTCTGTAGGATGGTTTTTATTTCATCTCTTTTGTTAAACCAATCAGCGGGGTTTGTGTAATCTTGCAAGGGGGCACATTGCAACAATGTTCCAATCGTCAAGATATTCCCCATCGCCAAAGCCAAATAGCCTTCATTGGTTTTGTAAACACCATAAGGCGCCGCAATGTAAGCGTGAGCATTATTTACCATACTTCGCTGCGGCAGCTGATGGCCATCATTGTAGAAGCAGGTAAGCACTTCAAACTGGAAATCCAATAGACTTTCCATCATGCTTATTTCTATCAACGCACCTTCATTTGAGGTAAGGCGAGCAAAAATAGCAGCTAATATTCCTTGTGCCAAATGAGTGCCGGTTAGTATATCAGCGACTGCAACCCCCATAGGTGTTGGGTCGTCGTTCCTGTTGCCGCTTAAATAGGTGATACCAGAGACCGCCTGAAGCAGTAAATCCTGCCCCGGCTTATCTTTCCAATCACCGGTATCGCCATAACCGCTGATAGAAGCGTAAATAATTTGAGGATTGAGTTTTTTTACCTCTTCATATGAAAGGCCGATACGTTCCATCACACCCGGACGGAAATTATGCATCATAACATCGGATTTCGCAACAAGCTTTTTTATTTTATTTAAATCGTCTGCATTTTTCAAATCAGCTTCGTAACTTTCTTTGTTACGATTAATGGCATGAAAAATGGTAGATTCTCCCTTGACCATGATATCGCTTACATAAAGCTCCCGGCAAATATCACCAGTTACCGGGCGCTCTATTTTAATAACTCTTGCTCCCATATCGGCCAGCCGCAGGCTAGCCGAAGGGCCGGATAAAAACTGACTAAAATCCAGTATCAATATATCTTCCAGAAGTTTCATTAACTTTTTTTTGCTAGTGATCTTTTTATTGCATTGGTATGTTCACCGAGTCTTGGCGCGGATTTATCCGATAAAAAATATTGTCCGTTAAAACGAATTGGACAACGGGTTGTCTTTATTTCTTTATCACCGGCCATAATTACCTGTTCCATATTCAAGCACTGATAGGTTGATGATTTTAGCAGCTGATTCCAATTTAAAACGGGCATTACCCATAAATCATGGGCCTGCATTTTTTGTAATAAAACATCCGTACTATAAGTTGCGAAATATTGTTCAAGTGTTGACTTTATTTCATCTCTTTTTTTAAATGACTCGTTTTCTTCGAATTTTCTCAAAGGCTCGTACTGAATAACGGCATTTAATTTTTTTATTGGCATCATAGCAACTGCGATATACCCATCGAATGTCTTATAAAGTCCATACGGTGCGCTTAATAAAGGATGACCATTGTTGATTTCAGATCGTTGGTGCGGCTGCCTGGTTTCAAAATAAGTTGTAAAGAATTCAAACTGAAAGTCTAATAAAGTTTCCAGTAAACTCAATTCCAAAAAAGCGCCCTTTCCTGTTTTTTGACGGCGAATAAGCGCCGCAAGTATGCCTTGTACGGCTTGGTTTCCACATAAATAATCGCTCATCGCCAACCCGAACGGAATAGGATTGTCATGTTTATTCCCAGAGGAATAAGCCAGTCCAGATATTACTTGTGCCAGCAGATCTTGTCCGGGCTTTTGTTTCCAGGGGCCCTTTGTGCCGTACCCGGAAATTTCTGCATAAATTATACGCGGATTTATTTTCTGGACATTGATATAGTCTAAACCCAATGCCTCCATTACGCCAGGGCGAAAGTTGTGCGTAATTACATCGGCTTTTTTAATGAGTTGTTTAATAAACTCAATATCATCAGCTTTTTTCAAATCGGCAGTAAAGCTTTCTTTGTTTCGGTTAATGGTATGGAATAGTAAAGAACTTTCGTCTACCCATAAATTGCTTATAGAAAATTGACGCCCGGCATCACCTTTTTCCGGCCGTTCAATTTTGATAATCCTTGCGCCCATATCTGCAAGTCGTAACCCCGCACAAGGGCCCGACAAATATTGGCTGAACTCTAAAACCGTAATTCCTTTCAGTGGTAAATTCATATAGCAATTCAGCTTTTTAGATTCTGTCTACTTTCCCTATACAATTTGTTTATTTCTTCCAATACCTTTTCAGGCCTTACTTTGTGCAGTAAAAATTGTTGCACGGGGATGCCTGCGTAATCCTGAAAATGGAGGTATCCATTATATCTTGGTCTTTGGTAAGCATTGTCTAATGTATCCAGGGTATTTGAAAAAAAGTTATTGCAAAGGCTGTTGGCCATTGGGTCATTCCAGGCAGAACGATGACCCGGCTGCCCGCCATGCTGCACATACAGCGCAGACTGAATTTTTTCGGAAACTACCCAAGCTGTAAAATTGGTGGCCAATTCCTTATTTTGTGTCGTAGCAGACACCGCCAATCCTGTTCCGCCTAAAGTGCTTCTTAGCCGGCGGTTGCCCTCTAATTTCACAAGGTTGCCATAGGTAAGAGGGGAGGAGGCATACCCTTGACGCGAATAGTTGGAATAACCATAAGCAAAAGGACAGTACGAATAGTCATCCGTAGAAGACATCAGCTCTGCAACATTGACAGGATTATAGCTATACATTTTTACATCAACCAGGCTCCATAATTCTTTCATGCTATCTAGTGCCATCATACCGGTCTCCTTATCAATCACTTCATGCTCGTTCAAAAAAGGTTCGGCGCCATGTACTAAACAAAACATATAAAAATTCATTAGCAAATCAATAGGGATACCTGGAACAGCGACTCGTTTTTTTTGGGCCAAGCTCAACAATTCCCGCCAGGTATCAGGAACAGCTATATCATCACGCAATAGTAAATCTGCCCGATAACTTGCAACAGGTGTAGCCGCATCAATGGCCAATGCCCACTGATGACCGCCATAATGATAGCTTAAGTGAGAATTACCCACTGAATTATCCAATTGGTTTTTTAAATACTCTTTTGATAAATATTCTTCCAGTGGCAGCACACATTTTGTTGCCGAAGCGCAACCAATCCAGGGATGATCAATTATGAGTAAATCATATTGTGTGGTTAATTTTTCAATAGGAAAATCGGCAAACTCCTGAAGGGTGCGTTTTTTCCAATTTATCGTCACTTGAGGGTTTAATTCAGAGAATCGTTGCGAAGCGGCTAATAATGGTGTGATGCCTCTGCTGTGCCCCCAAGTTATACCATTTAAAACAATCTCACTCATCTTTTATCTTAGTTCATTTTTTTCTACAAGTAAAATATGCTCACATGTCATTACCAGTTCCTTACTCTGATTGAAAACTTCTATTAATTCTGTCACCCGGCCAAACTGCGGTTTTTTGTAATCCTTTTTTTCTTTAATGGTATTTTTTACTGTAATGGTATCTCCAATGAAAACGGGTTTTAGAAAACGCAAGCGTTCGTAGCCATAAGTCATCGCCATTGGATTAATGGCATTTGCGGTCATCCCTACAGCTATACTGAAAATGAGTGTGCCATGAGCTATACGCCGTTTAAATGACTGCGACTTACACCATTCCGCATCCATGTGATGAGGAAAAAAATCACCGGTCTGTCCCGCATGGATTACAATGTCCGTTTCTGTAATCGTGCGGCCTGTGGTTTGCCGAAGGATGTTTAACTCATAATCTTCAAAAAATATTTTTGCAAACATATTATGTTGATAACAAATTAATCATGATGGAACATTTCTTCCATATCAGCCCACCATTCTCCGTTTTTGCGGGTAGATAATGGCTCCTGACAAGGCATACAGATTTCCCACCATTTCAGGGTTACGGGATCAGCCGCCATTTTATCCATATCTGCTTTAAAGTCATTTCCAGTATATTCAAAATAGCTGAAGAGCAAACCGTCTTTGTGATATATAGTGTAATTCCGGATATGACATTGGGTGATTACTTTTAAAACTTCTGGCCATACCGCAGCATGTAATTGTTTATATTTTTCAAAATTTTCAGGCTTTAACTTTATAACAGAACCATATCGTTTTATCTGTGTCATACTTTATAAAAGGGAATTTCGATTCGCGATTCTCAAAACTAAGGTGAATAGCGGTTGCTTATATGTTCAATTAAATCCTTTTTATACACTTTTTATTCCTATCATTAACAAAACAATGGAGCGGTGAATGACACACCACATCTGTATTTATGAATACTGGCTACTAATCGACTATAATGAAAGGGGAATTAATTATCGATGCTCCTATTATCGATCAAAGGAGGATCTGGATAAAAAAAGTAGAAAAGGCTTATTTAGATCACCCTTTTCACTTTCATCATTTATGCGAGCTAACCTGGATAGAGAAAGGTTATGGCAACCTTATCCTGGGCGATTATGTAGGCTCATTTACTGAAGGGGAATTATTCCTGGAAAATGCGCAATTGCCTCACCTTTTTAAATGTGACGCAGCTTTTTATGATGTGGAACAGAATTTATGCACAAAAGCAACCGCCATATATTTCCCTCATACACTTATTCCAAAAATCACCGATGATACCGAGTGTATTTTACTTTACCAAAACACTTTGGATAAGGCAGAAAGAGGGCTTCGGTTTTATGGACAAACTAAAGAAAAGGCAATTCAACTGATTAAAAAATTATGCGGCACAAACGGGCTGGAACAGTTGGGATACTTTTTACAAATTATCGCCCTTATTAATCGAAGCAAGGAGTTTGAATGTCTTGCAAGTGTTGGTTATAAAAACAGCAATAATGAACAAGATATGGACCGTTTTAACAAGGTATACCAATTCTTGCTACTCAATTTTAACCGCGATATTATGGTAAGCGAAGTTGCTGCTATCTGCCATATGACCCCTAACTCTTTTTGTAGATATTTTAAAACCAAAACGCAAAAAACTTTTACCCGGTTTTTGACTGAACTCAGGGTTGGGCATGCATGCAAATTGCTGCAAAACAACAACGCCTCAGTGTTGAGTGTCTGTTATGAATCAGGCTTTAACAGCCCGGTTAATTTTTTCAAGTTTTTTAAACTTATTACTAATAAAACTCCTAGGGCATACCGCGATTCATGCGTGTCTTAATAGCAATTATTGATAAAACTCTTAAAGCCGGTCATGCATAGTTTTCTACTAGCGAGCTAACAAACTACCATTTCCCATATCCGTAAATCCGTTTGCAAAGCGAGGCTTTTTATTCAACAACAATCTGAAGGACATCTCGCAAATCGAATTTATGAATTTAGTGCCAAACAGGGCAGGAAATATATCGAATTATTTTTTGTGCATCAGGGAAATTGTTGTTTTACCGAGCCGCAAGCTTTTTATCTCCCCAATTACAATAATACAAGGCTCAAGCAATCAAACCACTTTTCACTCGAATATATGCAATTTAAAATGACGAAGCTATTAGCTTTTCCTTCAATGCCAGCATGTCATGACTTATCTTTTTCTCCAATACCTTTGCATAAATCTGGGTTGTTGCAATTTTTGTATGTCCGAGTATTTTACTAACTGTTTCGATTGGAACTCCGTTCGAAAGCGTGACTGTTGTGGCGAATGTATGCCTGGCTAAATGAAAAGAAATTGTCTTGCTTATATTACACAAATCAGCAATCTCTTTTAAATAACTATTGACTTTTTGATTTGAAAGTACTGGAAACGCTTTGCCAGCATTGATTGCGCGAACGTTATTTCGATATTGCGCTAAAATTTCAACGGCTTTCGGCAACAATGGTGTAGTTACAGGCGTATCGGTTTTTTGACGGTTGGTCTTTATCCATAATTCGCCGTCATCGCCAATAACAATATTAAGAGATGTAAGGTTAATCAAATCAATATAAGCAAGTCCTGTGTAGCAGCTAAATACAAATAGATCTCTGACAAGATTTAATCGGTCGACTTTGAAATCTTTCCTTTCTATCGCTGATAATTCCGCTTGTGACAAGCAATCACGACTCACCTTCTGTGTTTTAATTGAATATCTCGCAAACGGATTTTTCTCGACCCACTCCAATTTAACTGCAAGGCCAATCATTTTTTTAATCCTAACCATGTGTTTAACGACACCATTGTTTTGTATCGGCTTTTGATGATCTGCTGGTTTATGATTGAATAAGAATGTTTCGAAATCATTAATGAACCGAAAATTTAATTCGTGAAGAAAGATATCGTCCTTCTTGTATTTCTGCTGAAGAAATTTGACTAAGTACCGCTGTGTTACGAAATAATGCTTAAGCGTTATAGCTTTTATCGTAGCTAATGCCGTTTCGTTGTGGTACTGAAAAAGATCAGAAAGTTTATAGACGGAAATTTCGGTATTGAAATAATTATCCTTTACCGCTTCTGCTGTTATGTACAGGCCTTTTAAGAGCATCTGCTGATAGATATTCCCCAAGGTGCGACGAAGGTTCTCTAAATAAGAGAAAATTGCTCTGGCCTCTTCTTTGCTTCCTTTTGGCAGCCCTTTGCGGTTATCCCAGGTTTTTGAATCGATGCTTTGCTTAACGGCGAAAAAACACTTTTTGCTGTTTACGGTAATACATGCGTAGATTGGCGATTTTCCATCCTTTTCTTTATCGGAACGTACTGTAAAATGGATACCAAATGACTGTGTTGTTTTCATGAACTTAATTATTAGTAATACAATAAACTAAATATGCCCTGTTTTGGGTATTATTTAGGTATTCAAAACGGCATTAAAAAATGCAAAAAACAGTCGGTTTTAAGCTAATTTTAAATGTCGTAAGTAGCTGTAATACAATTAAATAAGCCACTTTCGAATACCTCAAAGGTAAAAACTAAAAACAGGTAGTCGAATAGGTATCCTAAACTTTGAAATTCTTTGGTTTGATTTGGGAGGGCTAAAAACATAAAAGCCTGTAAATCATACGATTTACAGGCTTTTGGAGAACTTTGAATTCCCTTTTGGTGGGAGTTACTGTCCCCGAACCCTATAAAGTTTTAAGCTGATTGACAGCATGTTACTAAATACTCAATTTCGCTGGTACTCACTTTGGTACTCGATCTGAATGACATTCAAATATAATAAATTGTTAAGGAAAAGCCATCTATTAAATAATAAACTGGTTATTTACCTGAGCACAAACATTGCTTAATGAACTATATCAATGTCTACAGTATAGGCGTTTGAGATGACAATTTTAAGACCGTGTTTTCTTATCTAAATGATAAATACGTTTAAGCGCTCTTTCAACTTCTCCTTTATTACGTTTGTTTTCCTTCATGTTCAAGAAAAAATCAAGCACTAAATCAGTTTCTCTACTAGGAAACAGATGATTGGCGTAATTGTCGTCAAATAAATTTAGTATTCGAATATCAATTCTTATTCCGCAAATCAAGTAACTTGCAAGCTGGTTTTTAGCCATTCCCCACCCACAATGACCAAACCAAGCTTTTTGTCGATCTGGCCGTGTGTTCGTCAAATGTTTCGGTTTAATGGCATCATAAGAGAATACAGTATCTAATGGACATCTGAAAAAGAAAATAGTCGATTTTCCAAAATCTATAATTGAAGTAGGATTTGTAATCCCAAGATCATCTATTGGCAAAGTATGGGATGCGAACCATGCTGCTACTTTTAAATTGTCTGTAAGATCAAGTCCTACACTTGGAAGTCCATAATGCTGAGCAAAACCCAATGCTATTGGCGTAAAGTGTGCTGAGTTTTTGATTTTATATTCGTCAATTTTATATTCTTTATACTGACTCTCGTTTAATAAAGACTTTAAATCGACACCAATATCATTTAGTAACATTGCTGTTTGGCTATGCCATAACGCATACATAAAGTACTCGTCAAATTTAGCGCGAAGGAAACTCGGATGGAACGACGGTTCTTTAGGGGTGTTTTCCCCAAACAAAAACATATTTTCATCCTCCTCCCTATGTAACGAATAAACTGTGGTCTGTCCTCGTAATAATACTTGGTAACCAGGCTCATCGTGTTTTAACTTGGTATATAAAGCATCTATTTGAGCAAATTCATTTGCTTCAAAAATGGGAATTTTTCTAAATGGAACTCGGACATAATCCACAACTTTAAATCGATCGTATGTTTTATAATATGGTAGTTTATTGCTGCTGCCATATACGGCTGAATTTTGTGCAGTGATTACTCGGCCATATTGTTCATCGAGCCAAAGCGCCCTATCATCAAATTTCGCAACAGGGTCAATTGTACCCGAAGCACTCCGTTCGTTCATTATAGGATAGATGTTGTAAAATGCCGGATATTCGATCCTTGGGTCATCATAGGTAATCTTTTCCATTAAATATGCAATTTTATATTTAAGCTTTGGCCAACGTATGTTAATATGAACGACGAGAAAGCGGTAGAGGCTTTTGAATTAATAAATAAGTTTTCGGGATGACTTTGTCCACTTTCCGACATAAGCCCGGCCGTTAGATTGTTAAAAATATCGAATTGTGCCGTCAGTTCTGTATGTAACTGAGAAAACGCGCTAATAGTTATATCTACAAATAACTCCGGTGCAATTATTTGAAATTGATAATTTTCAGCATTTAGCTTAATCGTTATTTTTCTTTTGGCCTGCTCTAAATATTCGATATAAATATTAAAAAGAGTACCATCAATGTCTGAAAGATAAATGTCGCGAAGTTGAGATTCTATGATGATGCCTTGAGCAAGCTTGTACAATAATTCAGCATAACGAGAACCTACCAATTGCTTGTAAAGCCTTTCATTATCACAAGGTAGCCAAATTGCGCTAATTGACTCTGGCGTTTTATTTAAGATAGCGACCATTTGACTACTATTATTAATAAAATCACTAGTAGTGATTCTACTATTGAAGTGCCTTGAAAAGGCTTTCAACATTTCAATATCATCAATAATCATAATGAAAAAGGTTATAACCAAAGTACGTGAGACTTTAACCGATTTGCAAATATCTATTTTGCTAAATTATTATATACTAATCCCTGAAAAAGTTATCCCCTTCATCTCAGTATGGGCGGATATATGCTCGACATACTCGCTTGATGACGTAAGTTGCAATTATCAATTTAAACATTAGATTTGATTGTTAAACTTAAGCCATTACTTTTTGTCTATGAAAATTTATAAAGTTATCCAAACACCCGGCCTCTCTATAAAAAATGGACGAAAACCTATACCATTAAGATTGAAATACTTTTCCGAAAGTCTTGGAATAGATACTTCCTGTAATTTAGCTACCGCGATATGAAAAAGGTCGCGTATTTATTAGGAGCAGGAGCCAGTCAGGCTGTTGTGTCTCATATCAATCCGGATAATGGACTGATGACTACCGATATTCGTAACGTTATTCAAAAACAATATTCGAGCGCGCCTTTCGATACCAATATTTGGAATGAAATTCTTACAGAAGAATATGATTTAGAGCAGATAATATCGGTGATGGAATATCAGTATCAATATGCATCATCTACTACTCTAAGACGTTATTATAGAGATGCGATTGTTAAACTTTCTAAGAAAATATCTGCAAATCCTCCAAAATCTAACCTTTATTCTATTCTAATTGATATGCATTTAAATCTGCAAAACAGTTTAGATGAGGAGTTACTTTGCATAATCAGCTTGAACTACGAAGATATTTTAGAAAAGACGATAGATAAACATTTTAAAATACAGGTAGATTATGGAATTAATAAGCTGCCAACAGCAAATGGAATTCAAATATTTAAATTACATGGCTCTTTCAATTGGGAAAACGTTCGACCTATAAAGGTAGCAACTAATATGACTAGCTTGCGGTCGGAGAATACGCTTTGGATTCCTCCCGGTGTTGATAAAAGGAAGGAGAATTACCCTTTTAATCTTTTATGGGGAAAGGCAAACGAAGCCATTATGAACTGTGATGTTATCCGGGTAGTGGGTTGCTCTTTAAGCAGAAACGATTGGGGACTAATTCCAATGTTGTATACAATTCAAAAATTTCATAGTACCGGTCACAAGTTTGCGATCGAAATTATCGACTTCCCTGAGATCGCTGAAAAAATCAAAACGAATTACAAATACCTCGATATAACTTCGATAGATGATATACCTGAATTTTTTGACTTTTACAAAAAGCAATTTCCGTCAGCTTCAGATGATGCCATAAAAACGGAAATCGTAAATTCGCTAAATAATCCTTTACAAAGCTGGTTAGAGGCAAAGATAGAATATCTTATAAAAAGATCTAAGGACATCAACACCCCTAAAAAACTGGTTTACGATTTTTATTATAAAACCGCCTAATGAAGAAGAATAATTTAACTTGGACTGTAAGGGATCTGCAAGAAAAAATAGATCAAATAGAGTTTCCTGAATATCAGCGGGAGCCTTCTGTCTGGAACTTAGATCGTAAACAAAAGTTGATAGATTCTATGCTCAGAGGGTTTGATATATCCAATATCTATCTAAATAAGCGAAACGATGCAGTCTACGAATGTATCGATGGTAGACAACGGATTAACGCCATTCTATCTTTCTTAGGGCTAAATGACGATAAAGAGTCCAATGAACGCAGTGCAAATCGAATGGATAACAACTTCAAGTTTGTAAGTTCGGACGAATTGCTGGGTACGCAAGGTTTACAAGCTTGGAATAACAAACGATTTGAAGATTTTAAAGGCGACGATGAGCTTGCTGATCCTATACTCAATTATCAATTTAACGTTGTAGAAATCTCTTTAGATGACGAAGATAAGGATGAATTGCTAAACCTCATGTTTTTGCGCCTACAACTCGGCGCGCATCTTAATGCAGGAGAAAAGTTGAAAGCTATGCGCGGTGACATGCGCGATTTGATTTTCGGAGAGTTAGGACCTTACGCTTACTTCAGCGAAATTTTACAAATCCCGAATCGCCGATTTGCCATGGAATTAACAGCCTCGCAAATCGCTTTAAATTTTTATTCAAAAGCAAAAAATGATGAATTTCATAGGGCTAGATTCGCTGATTTACAAGATTTTTTTAAAGAGCGTTCCAAATTTACAGATCCTGACCTGGTCTTAGCTATAAAGCTAAAAGAACGTCTTAACGAAATCTATCAATATCTGAATAATCAAAATGTTGAGTTAAGAAACAGAGCAATGGGAATTTCTGTTTTCTTTTTCATGAATGAACTAATCGAATCAAATATGGCAGGTCAAATAATTGAATTCATAAATTTCTTAAAATTGTTTATGGAAACACTAAAAGAGCAAGTCAAAAAAGGTATTGATATAGATCCAAATTATCGAGATCTGCTACGTTTCCAAAATTACATTTCCCAGGCAGCCGTTGAAAAGTATGCGATAGAGAACCGACACAAATTTTTGGAGGATTATTATGAGTACTATCTTTTAAATAACGAAATCAAGACCACTGGAAGCAATTGATTGGTTATTGAGTAGGTGAGAGTTTTGAATTAATGGTGGATGTTTCCTTCATTCAACCTTAAATTGCGGAGCCCCAGTCATTTTCATTATACTTTAAGACTATATTAATCTTAAAGTATAATGAAATAACTCTTGGAAAAAGTCATCTCTAATGTCCGGCTCTTCCAATATTTTAATTATATCATAGAATTTTTCAACTAGTCGGTCGTTTTGAATTCTCTTTTGAAGCTCTGTAGTATAAACCGCAGAAAGAAAAAAATTCTTACACTTGTTACTTTCCTGCAGTGAGTGCTGAAAAGATTTTGTCGCTGCGCCGTATCGTTCAAGAGCGCCAGCAGGATCTATACCACCCTTAATTTCTACTACCGCCAAAAGTTCTTCACCCTTTTCAGTCTCTATAGAAAAAGAGATATCGGGTTCAGAAGAAAATCGCATTATTACGCCGCCGGCGAGTCTGGAAATTTTTGGCAAAGTGTCAGCTAACATAATGTCATCCGACACTGGATCTATAATCAATGATTTTTCTTTTAACCATTCGTAAACCAAAGATCTGACCCTTTCCTCTGCGATAGTACCCACCTTATTCCTCATTACTCCGTCAAGCGTTATCCCTAAGGTTGCAATAATTGTTCTTTTACCATTTTCCAAAGTCCAGTCTGTGGCGCCTTTGATAATCGAACATATAAAGGTGTTGTATACGCGCGCCATTTTTAAAGCTTTCTCCGGAGCAATTACCGCACGATTTTTGCCGGTTTCTAAGCTTTCTATTGACCCAATATATTCTTTAGCTGCTTTTATCGATAAACCTGTTAAGCCTCTATAGTAAAGGCTTGTAATCGGCTTTTCCTTTAATGTGTCGGGGTGACAGAAAACCAGTTTGGGATCATACATTTTTTCTAAAGTCACATATTCCCATGTTTCTTTATCAATCATCAAATTTGAAAATGGCTCCCAGGTCAACGAAATTTCCAAGTCTTTTAAAATGTCAAAGGCCTTTAAATCTGTCCTTTTTTGTAGAGACGTAACAATGAGCAAAGACTTTACTTTCCTCAAATTATCTGAATAGCTATCCATTAATTAATTTTTGTTCCAAACATACACACATTTTCTTATTTCATTTCGTCCGTGAATTCCCATCTGTTGACTACTATTTCCCTTCCCTCTTTCTAGTAACCAAATTACCTCAGTAGTTAAACCGGCTTCCCTAGCAAAATCCGATAAAATCAAATCAACAGGAATTTCACTTCCATTATACTGAACATTATCATTTACCATGATAACTTTACCACCCTTTTTCAGGGTACGGGATAATTCATTTATAACGAAATTCATTTCAAAAAAATAATTGCTTATCATCACTGGAATATTAGTGTTGTTAAGTGAATCTCTACTTGAATTTAAATTTGCTAGAATTTCATTTAATGCTGGATGGGTCCTATGAATTTCAGCAATTCTTTCAAATTCCTTGAGTTTGTTTTTACTCTTATATATTAACTCTAATTCGGAGAACTTACTTTTATTTTCAACGGTTGCTGAAAGTAAAGTTTGTCTTAGGTCTTTAATAGTCTCATTATCAACTCCAGTGAAAGCTAATTCCAATGCGTACGTCCGGGTATAATCGTAACGATTACAGTATGGGGGAGACGTTATAACGAGGTTTACAGAATTGGAGTTAATATCCTGCAATTTATTAAGACAACTTCCAGCAATCAACTGAAACTTATTCTTGTTTTTAAGTTTAGGTTGGTAATCAATATCATCTTTAATTTGTTCTAACTTTTCGAAAAGTTTTTCTCTAAAACCAAAAATAGTTCCCTTTGAAAATTTCGATTTAAGTATTCTTGACGATCGAAAATCCCACCTTAAATATTGGCCATCCTTCCGAGTAAATGAAACATCTTCTAATATCGAAATTGCTACCAAAGACAATAAAGATTTAAGATCATCACTAAGGGATTGATCAAATAAAAATCTTCGAAAATTGGCAATACTCACTTCTGTTTCATCCGAGAATGCACCTTTTGTAATTGTCAAATGCTTGAAAAAAAAACTGCGATCTACCGAGCTGTCGGAAAAATTAACGTTTGTCAACAGTCCAATCAGAGATTCAATATCTGCCTTATTAAGTTTTTTACTTGCTATTCGAGCATTAATTGCCAGTATCGCGTGAGGCAATAATTCAATTCCAATCGCGTCAAATCCTGCATCATTACTTGTTGTTAATGTTGTTCCGATACCTGAAAAAGGGTCTAAAACCACTTGCTTTTCGTTTGGCCTTCCAAATAGGCTCAATACATGCTTTACGAAATTGGTGGAAAATCCTTCTTTATATTTGAACCATCTATAGAAAGGCTCTGCCTTATTAGCTTGAAACGATATCAGCGATCTATTCAGAGTCGTATTCACTTGTAACTTCCCTTTGTAAGCGTGGGTTAACTCATCACATTTACTCAACGATTTTTGATGTATGATTTTAAGATCGGCCTCTAAAATATCTTCTGTTGAATATAACATTATAATCTATTTTTATTATCGTTCTAATTTGAACAAAATTAACCAAAATCCTTCCCAATTTTGTATCGAGTTACTAACAGAATTAGCTAAGCAACTATTTAATCAAAGGCAAGATAGGATAATAATTTCCTTATACGATATCTGCATATCCTCGTTTATTGTGGTTTTAATTACTTAACCCGATTAATTAACATACTTAGCTATTACTGCGCTTAAACAACCGGCAGCAGCAAGCAGGAAAACTGTCAAGGGCGGTGCTGCCTGTAAAAGAAATTAATCTGCACCGTTTATATACCCTTTACGGTTTTCTTGCGATGCTAATTTTGTGATTGCGGTGTAATTTTTATAGGATTGGCATTTGAGAGATATCGTATCCTGTTGTAAGTAACAGCGAACATCAGGTTGCCGTGCGGCAAGGAGGCTGTCGGTGTAATGAAGCCCGGAGCGATAGGGCGTGGTGTATGAAACCGTCTGCCTCCTTGACTGGCTTATTCTTTAATGTTTTTAATTACCTCATTGTAAATTTGTTCAGACGTCTTATAAATCAAACACACTTTATCGGATAACTCTTTAACCAATTTTTGATCGGGGGTAAAATCATCCTTGTACCGTGCAGCTGAATAAGCAGTTTGTAACAGTTCAAAAAGTTGCCCATCTTCAGTCGAGCCGAGATCAAAAACTTCTCTAAGGTCATCCGTAAAAATTAAACTTATACGAAGCATTCTCGCCAGGTTGTGAATAGCGATCCGATAATCAAGATTTACACGAATAATAGCACTTAATGCACTTTCAACTGCCTGATGCATCAGAAAGACCGAAAGACCATAATTTCCCTCATCAATACTGTTTAACGCAGCATCCAGAAAGTTCTTTCCCTGACTACCCCACCGCGCCCAGTTTGCTTCAGCCCTAACTCTAATGACCTCGTTGCCGATATGACGTAAAGCCGGTATCACCAATTCTGCTGAACGATAAGCAATATTAATCCTGCTTAATGCATTAATAAAAAATCGGTTTCCTTCATTTATCGTCCGCAAAAAAGCGTCAGACTTATGCACAATGGCGCAAACATTTATCAAATATTTGCAATTCGTTTCGATCTTATTTACGATCTCATGCTCGGGTGTCTTATCGCCTTCATCGATGATAATGAGCAGGTAAAAAGTAGCAGGAGAAGGATGCGTGCCTAAATAAACAATCAGTTGAACGGACGCAATTTGCGCACAAATGATTTTGACCAGTTCGCTTAAACCATGCTTTTCTGCACTAGTTAGGAGGTTATTAAAAGTGCAGTCCTGTTTGATTAAGGCGATGCCCGCCTTAGTTCCCTGAGAAATTTCCGGCAAGTCTTCTGCTTTATCCGCCTTATTTTTTAGTGTTGGCGTAATTTCCCTCTGCCTGATGATCCATACAGCCTCATAAAGCCTTTGCATGTTCTCATAGAAATAAATAATGTCGCTTACATCTAATGATTCGTCTACGGCATCTTTTGACAAACCTGTTTCCAGCCACTCATATAAAAATTCACGGTACTCCTCGATAGAATACGCCCTAAAGAAATTACTGATGGCGAGATACGGATTAAAGCATTCTAGTGAGGATAAGTATATAGGATAATGGAGCCATGCCCTTTCTTCCTCCTGCAATTGCTCATGAAAGTTGATATGAATAGCGTTAGCAAGGCTTACAGCTTTTTTCGTCTGGCTTAAGATATAAACAGCCTCCAAGAGTCGGGCGTTTAGCTGGTGTGTGTATAATAAGCTGGCCGGACTGTCATTGTGATTTTTAAAATACCCTTCTTCAATGACGTACTTACGCCATTCCACTAATCTTTCCAAGTGCCCCGGCAGCCAATCAGCGGAAAAGAAGTCACTGATAACGGTTAAAGGGTCATTGACCTCTTCCTCGTTAAGATATCTTGGATAAAAGGTTTGTCTGCAGAATTGCCTTGGTCTCATCACTATTTAATTTTAACCGGCCTGTATTAACCGGCAAAACAAAATAATAGCAAAACATCACCGTACCGAACCATGGCAATTTGTATTTTACAATAAAGCCGTTGTTTTGTACATTTACAATTATTGATACATTTACGCCATGGCAGAGACTTTACACATTGGAAGAAAGATTAGCAAAATCCGTGAATTACGCGGAATGAAGCAAGAAGCTTTAGCAGCAGAACTTGGTATAAGTCAACAAGCTATTTCCAAGATTGAACAAAGCGCCGATGTGGAAGATGTTGCTCTAAATAAAATTGCAACTGCATTGGGAATTACTAGTGAAGCTATAAGGAACTTTACCGAGGAATCCATTTTTAATTACTTTAACACCTTCAATGATAACAGTGGTGCAGGTGCTTGGAGCACAAATAGCACTTTCAACTTCAACCCTATAGACAAATTAGTAGAGGTATTTGAAGAAAATAAAAAGCTTTACGAACAGCTATTAGCGAGTGAACGAGAGAAAATTGAGATATTAAAGTATATAAAATAATCCGAAGCCCCTTAAGGGGCTTTGTTGTTTATGGTTCAGACTAGTATTGTTCAAGTATTAGAAATGCTTTGGCATTTCTAAGTTTCTACATTTTTAGAAATGTTCATTTCTAGAAATGTAGAAATCAAGTTTTCTATATCTCCGCATAAGAAGCTAAAGCAGGTGATTGCATTTGCTGGAAACAGAACCAGGCATGACCATTAAGCTACAGATTGAATTTTCGTTTAATTATGGGAGCTATATTAGTTGAAGCGCTTAAACGCTGTAATATTTCTGTGTGTTGTGTATCTGAAATCTCTCCTTTTATTCTTTCTGGCTCATTAGTTAGTATCGTTCTTAACCAATCAACATTAACCGGAGTGATATTTGTGCAATTCATGTGACTATCATATTCCAAAAAATCAAAGTCTGCACAAGGAATTATTACATGATTGTTTCTTGGAGAAGGGTTGGTATTAATGGACACGCAAGCCATCGCTGTATTATCTACCGACGTTGTTATTAATACCATCATCTTATCGTATCCCAAATTAAATTCAGGAATGTTAATAATAACGATCGATTTTGGACTTAATGCCCTGCCAGCATAGTCTGTTCTAAACTCTTGTGGAAATAAATCTCCTAAGCAGGTAGCCATGAAGATAAATTGGCGGTTTCATAATGTTCTTTTATGAAACCTAACATATTTTGATCCGCGCCCTCCTGTATAGCAATACTCTCAATATTCATGTATTGCAGACCACTATCAAAAGCCTCGTGGTAAGCATTATCGTGCGACTTTTCCATTAAAGATTGGAAATCTAATGCAATATTCTCTTCTATGGCATGACTAAGGCATTCTACATCGCTTTCTGATAGATAATCTAAATCGGGAGATGTTAAAGGGTGTATTTTTTTATTGCTTACTAATTGAAATGATTCGCCATATATTAGATTATTTTCTAATATATCATAACTATTTGATGGAACAGGACCATATTTCAAAGCGGCAAATCTATCGTCTGTAATTAGTCTTCCATAAAGCGAAAGATGCCTTTTTTCAGCAAAATATAAAATTTTCAGTGTGGCGTACTTGTCCGCTACACCATTGTTTGCTATTTTATTAGCAATAAATAGCAACGCATTAAGTGACTTTAAAACATCAAACTTATAGGTTATCATACGTGCAAAGTTACTAACAATTTTAGTAAAAGGAGAATTTTAAGGGGCCGCAAAGGTAACATTTTACACAATACTAACAAATTGTTGTTAATAAACAAGCACTTAGCATGCAAATTGTTTTAAACATGTTAACATAGTCTGCTTAAAATCACAATGGCTTGTTGAAGTTAATCATATTGTCCTCCTTAAAAAAGACAGTCTGAATCTATCCTATAATCGTTTGCTAACACAGTCTTTGACCCTTTCTTTTCTTCAGCTTGCGTTTGAATTCATTTAATGCACCTTGATCCATATCACCAGCATGGAGATCAGTGCCGAGCAAACTCCCGATAAGATCGCTATCAGGTAAAGCCTGATAATCCACCTGCTGCCTACCTGATTGTTTGCTTTGTATATCTGTTCCGCGCTGTCCACTATCCTTTGTATCTGAAAAGCCAGATTGGTTGCGGCGCTGTTCATCATTTCCAGCCTTCTGCTGGTACTTTCTATTTTCGTTTCCGATCTTATCCTGTAATTTTCCAGCGCCCTGCTGTACATCCTTTCTATTTCCGGCAGTAACTTTTGAATCTGCGTCAGTTCCGGCTGCTGCTCCTCTTGTGGCTGATTGCCCGGCTCTTGTTGACTGCTGCTCTCTTGTCCTAACATTTGCCTGGTGTATTGCTGTGCGATCTCTTTCTTGTTCATAACTGATAATATTTTTAATGGCCAACCATTTATAGGCATTACCTAAATGGGCACCTTTGAACTGCATACCCTGATACCCATAAGATATGCCGCTTACAAAGCTGGTACTGGCCTGGTTAAACAATACGTTAATACCCTGCGCTTCTAACTGCTGAATGAACTGTTCGGCATCCGGCTTCTGATTTAGCACGTTTTTAATAACAACCTGTAGCTTCATTTTAACGGATGGTTCATCGGTCCGCTTCATCATTTCAAGTTCGTTCTTGGTCATTGCCCTTTCCTGCGCCTGACGGCTGGAAATAACCTCCGTTAACCCATGTTGCTTTTCCAGCTTTCTCAGCACCTGTTCGCTTCGTTGGTAGTCTTTGCTATCGGTTACCACATTGCCATCGTAGCCGATGCGGTTGACGAGTATATGCAGGTGCGGATGGTCCGCATCAAAGTGCCGGAAGATGGCGTACTGATGCTGGTCAAATCCCATGTTGTTCAAATATTCATTTGCAATAATGTTCATTTGTTCATCGCCCAGGTTCTCGCTTGGCGGAAAGTTTAGCGAGGTATGGTAAAAATATTTTTGCAGGTTTGGTCTTAACATTCTGACCAAAGCCACTTCCTGCATGATAGAATCCTCTTTGCCCGATGTAAAAGTCATATCTAGAATTTTAGCAACGCCCTTATCGACCTTTTGCAGGTTGTATCTCAGTGCGCCCCTGAATCCTTTTCCTTTTACCTGATCCGCTGTCATTTTAATAAGCAGTTAAGTATGTCCTTTTGCGTGTTCATCAATGCCGTCAGGATCGTTAGGTAAGCCGGTGAAAGTTTACCTCCATGAACCTGCCTAACCGCCTGGTTCAGGTTTACGCCGATCCTGTGCAACTCACGGTAAAGCGACGCATTAACGGGTGACAGTTTGATGGCAGGGAACCTGCCGGTAAAAGCTTTCTGCCTGATCCAATTAGCCGGTGTCATTGCTGATGCCTCGGCATAGTTGCAAACAATGTCGTTCTCTTCTTTTGTCAGCCGGATATTGACCTGTATGATCCTTTTATCCTCTTCCTGTAAAGCCGGTCTTCCCATGATCTTTGATTTTAAACGAAGTGCAAAATCATGCTTACCTCCGAAGGAGCAAGCCGTTTAAGCGTAGCGAAAACATGGCTTGCTCCTGAAGGCTGAACACATATCTATTTACTGAAACTGATCCGTTTGCTTTTAACTTCCCCCTTCAAGACTTTCATAATATCCTCGTAATTGTAATACAGGATGCCGCCGATCTTGGTGAACGGAATAGTGCCGTTATCCCTGAGCGTTTGCAGGGTATTGTTGGAAATCCTGAGCAGGTTCTTGACCTGGTAACTCTTTAAAAACTTCCTTGGTTCTTCAGTTGAACCACCGCTTATCAGCGCCTTCATTTGACCGAGCAGTCGTTCTCCGAACTCCTGCAAGTCTTCCTTCGTGATGATTTCTGCTGCCATAATTATTGATTTTCTAATGCTAAAATTCAAACCTAATTCGTTATCAGTTGTCCCACAAGTACAACTTAATGTTGTACCCTTCACGCAAAGTTGTACCCTTGAGTTGAATAAAATTCGCAACCTGTACATAACTTAGGTGTTTTTTTGTCCATATAATTTTATTAAATCAAGAGTCGTTTAAGCACAAATGTGCCGACTTGATCTAAATAAAATTCACACCTCATGTACGAGGTAGGTGTTTTTATACAAAAATGAGTTAAGGAAATTGGAAATTACTCCGAGCTAATCCGAGTCGGACCGATAGTAGCGACTTATTTTACAATGTTAAGATAATCATGAAATCGTTTCCTTGATTTTATAATTGCCGGTATTGACATATATCTACTTTAGCATTTACTCCATATAGTTGAAAATTCATAAAATAATTAGTGACAAACTTGCGTCGAGACTTCTGATAAATTTTGCCCGAGAATTACGTTGTTCTTGTCATATAGCGTATACAATCCTTTCTAAGTAAATCCTGAATATTTATTTAATAATATTTACAGCACAAATAATATTTAAATATTAAATTGCTTCAACCTTTCCTTACCACATATGAAACCGAAATTACCTTTTTTTGCTGGTATAGTGTTTATCCTTCTGTTCACCAAGCAAAGCTTCGCACAAGGCGGTCTGGTGTCAGTAAATAATTTTACAGGCACGGCGATCGTCAACATTCCACTGTATAATTTAAACAGGGGAACACTTAGCTTCCCGGTCAATGCGGTATACAGCGGAAGCGGCGTAAAAGTAAAAGATGTGGAAGGCTCTCTGGGCATGGGCTGGCAACTTGTGGCAGGCGGTGCAGTTACCCGAATACTACGGGGCTTCCCAGATGACCGAAAACCGTTTACCGGATCTACTGAGACAGACAAAATAGGGTGGCTATATAATACGAGAGGTGCCAGTATTAACTCATTTACCATTACGAACGACAGTCAGTATAATTCCGGTACGTCCTGCACTAAAGAAGCAGCCGATCTGAGTTATATTAACACCAATATGGGCGGGTTAGGCGATAACGAGCCTGATATTTTTAATGTTAATGCCCCCGGTCTTAATTGCCAGCTGGTAATAGATAAAGACCATAATTTTAAAACGACCACCTACCAGGATATAAAGATTGCCTATACGACAAATACTACAGCATCATCTCAATTATATGGAAGTATTACCGGCTTTACCATTACTAACGATAAGGGGATCACTTATGAATTTAAACAGGGACAGACACAGACGCGAATAGCGACAAGTTCGTCGCCGGCAACTATATTATTTTCCAAATCGGATTATAATTACTATAAAACATCCACACAGTTTTATAATTCCTGGTTACTGACTAAGATGACTGACAGGAAAAACAATGAGATCAACATTAGCTATACAACAGTTCCTACCGATGTCGTATCTGTAACACCGGTGGCCTATTACATTGGCAATACCAAAACAACCCAATACACTATAAAAGATACTTATAAGCAGCAAATGCTGGCGTCAGTCACTGACCAGACGGAGGACGCTTTGTATACTAGAGCCACTTTCACTTTTACTACAAATACTTCTACGGGTTATTCCCAGATCACCTCTATTACCAACAGTAACGGTGTCAATGTTAATTTCAATTACGAATTACGTTATTTCCTAGAAAGCGACGGAACAACCAAATACTACCGCAATTTTTTAGAAAGCATTAACAATGATAATTCATCTATCAGCCCATTAAACCTGCATTTTAAATACTCTGGGAGTACAGGAACCGGGACCGATCTAAAAACCACATTGCCCGATTCCACATCAAAGAATATAGACTATTGGGGCTATTGCATGGTGACCTCAACAGCGCCTACATCCTTAGTACCAACAACCTATATCAACCCCACTTCGACTTACGAAAGGTATAAATTTACAAACCCCGGTTCATTGATATACTATCCGTATTCCATAGCAGGTGTAGACCGGAGTACAAATGAAACTTCGGTTGATTATGGTTCGTTAACAAAAATATATTATGATGGCGACGGATCTTTAACGACAACCGGGTATACACAGCTGGAATATGAATCAAACGACTATATAGATTCCATAGCTAATACTTTGGTTAAAGGAGGCGGCATACGCATAAAAAATATCACCGATTATGACGGGGTAAACAGTGCTAATAATATAGTACGCAACTATACTTATACTTCAGGAGGTGTTTCATCCGGAAAGCCGATCTCACTGCCCGTATTTGCTTTTACTTCTCCAACTACCTATAACCCCAGCGCACCAACTACCTGGGCAAACGAGACCATACGCTCGGAACTCGACCTTTCCGGTGAAGACCATAGCATTATTTACAGCAAGGTTAGGGTAACGATGACGGGCGCAGGATATAGCGAATATGAATATACAACCCCGGGCAACGCCTGGAACAGAACAGCAGTGCCAGACTGGACACCTTTGAAAACGTATATGGGCAGGGCGACCTGTACCGCCTATTATGACCCGGCAACGCTTGCCTACGCCTATCCCTTTGCGCCTGAGATAGATTATAGCTTTGAAAGAGGTTTGTTAACAAGGGTTAGCCATTATGATGTTTCGGGTCAGTTGAAGGGTAAAACCGAGTATACCTATCAGCGTGTTGGAACACCCGGAAAAATTTATGGACTGGAAGCCGAAGTAAATGGCAGCTATGTTACTTCTTATACCAAATACCCCGTTTTTATTGGTGCAGGTAATCAGGTAACGCAAGAAGTTGCCACCGTATATAATTCCGCCAGCCCATATAATGCGCTATCCACCACAACAAACTACACTTACGGAAGTGCTAAACACGAATACCCCACCAAAATAAAAACAACCAACAGCGATGGATCAATACTATTTACCAATTACCGTTATCTGAAAGATTATGTATGCCCTGCCGATATGTCGGCAGCCGATGCCAGTACTAAAGCTATAAAAACGCTGCAAGATGGCAATGTGAACATGCCTGTGGAAGAGTATAAAGTAAAATACCGAAGCCCGGATTCGGCCTTTGTTTCGGCCAGTATTACCGAGTTTGATGTTTTTGCCAATACGTACTCTCCTGACCTTACTTTACCAGAACGAATCTCTGTGATGAACAATACCGACGGCTACAGCAGCTTTTCGCCTTCGTATGTGTCGGGTACGGGCACATTTACAAAAGACAGCCATTATTATATTAAAAGCCGGATGTACGGATATAACATTTGGGGGCAATTGTTAACCACTTATGATAATAGCAGACGCACGGCCTCAAACTTGTATGAGGTGAAAAGTGAAATGCCCATAGCCAGCATAGCCAACGCGAGATATGACGAGGTTGCTTATGCCAATTATGAGGGTGCCAATCCTTATTCATTTAGCTATACAACAGGTAACCGAACTACGCTTAGCCGTACTGGGACGTATGGGTTATCTATCACTTCAGCCTCTGTTTCCAGTATAACGCTTAAGAAGAATGCTTACGCCCAGGCAGCGATATTTTCGATATGGATAAAATCTACGGGAAGCGGGTCACTCACTGTTACCGCAACTAATTCTACCGGATTGTATTCCGTTAATAGCGTTATTAACTATGCTAATACAGGTGGCGTATATAAATATTACGAAACAACATTGCCCACAACAGCCAGTATGACGGCGCCCTTCACCGTAAAGTTTCAAAGTAGCACCTCTTTAGTGGTCGATGATATATTGTTTTATCCTGACATAGCAGAGGTTAAAACGTACTCAAACGATACGGATAAGATGATACGGCTTACGGAGACAGACACCAACGGTATGACTATCTTTTACGAATATGACGGATATAACCGCCTGGTTTTGCTGAAGGATATGGACGGCAATATCCGGTACAGGAAAAAATATGTAAAAGCAGCACTATAAACCTATCCAATAACCTAATCAAACGAAAGATATATGAACGTTAAGTTCTCTTTAGTAACACTGATCGCAGGTATGTTGATGAGTGTTTATACAAATGCACAAACCAGGGCATACGTCCAGGAAGATATATTGCTTAAACCCTATACAGATCCTTCGGTAATAGACACGCTTCCTGTCAGCGGTAAAAGCACCACCATTATGTATATGGATGGCTTAGGCCGGGCATTGCAAAGAGTAGCGGTAAAGGCAAGCCCCTCGCAAAATGACATGATACAGCCTTATGCCTACGATAACCTGGGCAGGCAAACTACCGGTTACCTGCCTTACACCTATAACGGCGGAGGTAACTATCAATCCACCGCTATCAGTACGCAACAGCCTGCTTTTTATGCCAACGGCAGCGGTGATAAAGTGGCAGATGATGCTAAGCCTTATAATCAGCAACTGTTTGAGAACAGCCCGCTACAACGGGTGTTATCCATTGGCAATGTAGGCACTGGCTTCCAACCTATCAGCGGCGACCATTATAAAACCGTCAGCTACCGGACGAACAGTTCAAGCGACGCGGATATTATCCTTTGGAAACCTGACGGCACCCGCACAACCATATATGCCGACTATTCCCTTTCAGTTATGGAAGGCACAGATGAAGGAGGTGCCAAGACCTTGACCTATACAGATAAATTGGGGCAACTGGTATTAAAGAGGCAACTGGTTACCGCCAGCCCCGTAGCTTACCTTGATACCTATTATATTTATAACGAGGGTGGGCAACTGATCTATATTGTGCCCCCACAAGCCACCGCCTTAATTATCGCCAACAACTATGGCAACTTTGGTAATACTGCTGTTAGCAATTTAATATTCCAATTCGGCTATGATTACCGCGGCAGGCTTACCACCAAAAAAGTGCCGGGTGCCGATGCAATGAATGTTATTTACGACCCGCTGGAACGGCCTGTATTGATGCAGAATGCTAAACTAAAGGCAACCAATCAATGGAATTACATCAAGTACGACAGCAAGGGGCGTGCTATTGCGCAGGGCTTGTATACCAATACCACCTACACTACACAGGCAACTATGCAGGCCTATGTTGACGGGCTGGATTATTCCACCTATTGGTTTGAGACCAGAACATCCAGCTCTGGCGCTGGTTACTACAGCAATAACGTATTCCCCAATATCAACATATACGGACTGGCCTATAGCTATTACGATAACTACGACCTTAACCAGGACGGCACCGATGATTACAGCTACATTACGCAAAGCATATCAGGTGAAGGGACGGCGGTAACATTTAACCGTGGCATGCCTACCATCAACAGGAAGCGCACCGTGGGCCAGGGTTTGGCCGATATGTGGCTGATCAGTATTGTTTTTTATGACAAGTATGGCCACGCCATACAACAGCAAAGTAATAACCACTTATACAGTACCGTAAGCGATATTAAAACGATCTCGTATAAGTTTAGCGGTGTGCCCATACAAAGCAAAACCACTAAAGTGGTAGGCACATTTACATCCAATACCACAACCGTACTCATCACATTCAGCTACGACCACCGCGATAGGGTTACCCTGTTGCAGCAAAAGTATAATGGACAGTCGACCTTTAAACTTGCCGGATATACTTATAACGAATTAGGGCAATTGATAGATAAGCAACTGCACACGCCATTTGGGGGCAGTACATGGCTGCAATCGATAGATTATAGGTACACCATTCGGGGGCAGCTCAGTTCAATCAATAACAGCAAGCTAATTGCCGATGCTAATAATGACGACACGAATGATGTGTTCGGTATTAACTTACTGTATAACGAAACGGATAGCAACCTGGGTAATACCGCCGAATATACCGGCATGTTATCAGGCTCTAAATGGATGACGGTAGACGGATCGGGAACGAAGGGCTACGAGCGCAGCTATAAATATAGCTACGACCAAATGAACCGCTACACGGCGGCCAATTATGCCGAACGCAGCACAACAGGTACAGGAGCTTTTAACATCAATGTTAATGGGTTTACCGAGTATAACCTCACTTATAATGAGAATGGCAACCTGCTTACTTTAAGGCGCGATTCATCTATGCAGGGTGGTACGTATAGCAATACCGATTACCTGGGCTACACTTACGATACCAACAACCCTAACCAGCTAAGTAAAGTAACAGATGGTACCACACCGCAGTTCGTCAACTCAGGCTTCCGTAATTTAACAGGTACCACAACAGGGACGTATACCTATGACAGTAGCGGCAATACCACAGGAGACCCTTACAAGGGATTAAGTATAACCTACAACTATCTGAATAAAACGGATAAGATAACATCTACACAGGATGCCGGCAAATACGTTTATTACGCCTACGACGGCGGGGGTACGCTTTTACGCAAGCAGATTTATAGTGCTGGCACTATACAAAGCACAACTGATTATATAGATGGATTTGTATATTCAGGTGCCGGAAACAATACCGCGCATACTATGGGCTACTTTGCCACTCCGGAGGGACGGGTACGCAACAATGCCGGGACATTTATTAATGAGTATGTAATTACCGACCAGCAAGGCAACGCAAGGGTGACGTTTGATAATGGCGGCACAGGTGCCACCGCAAGGGTAATACAGGAAAACAGTTATTACCCCAGTGGACTTATCATGCCAAACAGTACGGTTAGCACACCAACGGTTCCCAACAAAAAGCTCTACAACGACGAAAGCGAATGGCAAAACGACCTGGGCAACAGCCTGCCCGATTATTATCAAACTTTTTATAGGAATTATGATGCTACAATTGGTAGATTTATAGCCGTTGACCCAATGGCGGAGCAGACAGGCGAGCTGTCGCCCTACCAGTATGGCAACAATAACCCAGTGATGTTGAATGACCCAATGGGAGATTATGTTGTCATCCCAAATGCAGTCAGCACTAACGGGGTTAACTTTTTAACAGTAGCTACTACCAATCTTACACAGTTCCGGAATATGTTTAAGCGGGATAGCGAAGCCGAGTTAGGGTCATTAACAATTGATATGCAAAATGAAATTATTGACTATAATGGTCATGGTGGTCCATACATTCTACTTAGTATGAATGAACTTGAAGATGCAGTATATGCTAAGGCCAAGTATGGATCGGATGCTCTAAGGTTTGGTCCGGGATATATTAAAATAGAATATCAAACGGGCTCAAATGTAGGTATGGACCCTACAATTACTTGGCATTCTCAAACCATTAAGGTTGGGCAGGGAGCCAGTGAGGGGGGACAGTATAAAACTATTGATAATTCTTGGGATGCTTTTACACATTATTACAGCGGCAATGGTCAGCCTGTTAGGCTTGGTCCAAATACAGTAGCAGCGTTACTGAATAGCAAGCAGTTTAAAGCTAGTTATAGGAACATTAAGTCAGGCCATGTGAACACAACAAACGGACGTTTCAACGTCAATCTGACAGACGCTATATTTCATGTCGGGCGAACAAACGTTACTTGGTCAATAAGCAACGAAGGCCACAAGTATACAGTTGTTTTCAATTTATTCGTTGATGATGGATTTTGGGATCCTGACTTTATTGATGAGCGATATCTTAAAGGGCCTAAATTTGTTCCTGATGGAAAAGGTCCAAATCTGGAAAGAGGAGGAACTCCATACGATTATATTCCATCAACAGTAATTTTTAAATTTGAAAGGCCTTAATATGAAAAAGTTAATCTTAATTATTATTTCTGCAGTTCTAAGCCTTTTAGTGTGTTTTTTTTATTTAGATTATCAATTATATTATTATGGGCGAAATGACCTCAAATCTTACCATTCCCTTCCGTTTAATATTACTCCTATTTTCTTAAATGACTTTGAAGGCGGATTCTATTTGGCAGACGAGGATGGATTGAGTATAATTAGTAAAGGTGAAAATAATTGGATATCTGGCGAGCATCTGACGATAAACAAATTGATCGGATATGGATTTTCTAAAGACCAAATGGTTGTTAAAGTAAAAGATTCAAGAAATGATTTTAAATATGTAGAAATTAGAAAAGGGTCAGGTTCAAATCAGGCTCTGAGCTTTAGAATCATTAATACTCCACCTTTGATATCTGGAAAATTTAAATTCATTGAGCTGGATGCCAACTACATTTCCAACTTCTACATCGTCAGAAATTATATTGAATTGTTTATTATATTTTTTACTGGGTTCATATTATATATTTTATTTAAAAGAAAAGCATTAAATAAAAACAACCAATGACATTATAAAGTTGGCGAGTAGGTACCTTAAGGATTTACTTCTAAGTACGCTAGACAACTTCGAAACACCATTGCAGCCTTTTTTCCATCGTGCTCAATTCCTGTTATTTTACCATTCCTTTCGTAATGAAATAACTGCCGCTCAGCCAGCCGGGCAATGAAGACCTGTTGTGACCTGGCATCAGCAAAACATTGCTGTACCGCCGTGAATATATGCTCTCGCTGTTCCCTATTCCATTGTGCATAACTAATAGATGTACCCTTGCCATGCGTGGGAAAGCTTTTGCTTATTTCGGGATAGTGCTGTTTATGATAGTGCTGAAATGACTGCTTCAGTTCAAACAATTGCGCCTTAGAAAGCCCAAAAGATTTGCCAGTGCGAAAGTGCAAAGCAGATACGGCGAAGTGGCAATCGCAACCCATTTTATTGCGGTTTGCTATCGCATAAAATGCTCGAGGGAAAAGTCCTCTCGGTGGCTTACAGCGGATTATTTGACGAAACCGAAGTTGCAATATTTCATATTTCCAGAGGGTATCTTTTACAACAAGGTTACGGATAAGTGTCGAACCGCTAGAATTAATTCCCTGTTTGCGTATTTTCGTTGTTTTCAGGAAGTTATTACAAATAAAAAAAGAGATGCTGCGGATATTACTCTCGACTGCATCTCTTTTGCTCCTTTGGTAGCCGAAAGGGGATCGAACTCATTACAACTTGCAAATATTTTAACTATTTAGTGCTAACCCAATTTATTTCGAAGCATGGCCATATCATCGCTTACTTTCTTCTCCAGCACTCGGGCGTAGATTTGTGTTGTTGCAATTTTTGTATGTCCTAACATCTTGCTAACGGTTTCAATAGGAACCCCATTAGAAAGCGTTATGGTGGTCGCAAATGTATGACGAGCAATATGGAAGGTTAAATTCTTTTTAATGCCGCAGACGTCAGCTATTTCCTTTAGGTAGCTATTTACTTTTTGATTGCTGATGATGGGGAATACAGTGCCCTTCACTTTTGCCCTGACATTGTTTTTGTAATTTTTCAAAATCTCCTGTGCCTGTCCGAGCAATGGCGTATTTACAGGAATAGATGTTTTCTGTCGAAAAGTTTTGATCCATAGTTCAGCATCGATGCCTTTTACAATATGTTCCGGTTTTAAGTTCATCACATCCACGTAGGATAAGCCTGTATAACAACAAAACACAAACATATCTCTCACCATTGCGAGGCGCTCTATGTCAAAAGTTTTCTTCTCAATGGAGTCTAACTCCCATTCATTGAGAAAATCCTTTTCAACCTTTTTCTTTTTCATTTTAAAACCTTTAAAAGGATCCTTATCCAGCCAGCTGAGGCTTATTGCAAGATTTACCATTTTTTTAAGCCGGACAAGGTGCTTCAGCACTCCGTTGGTATCCATTGGTTTCTGATGATCGGCTGGTTTGTGATTGTATAAGAAAATTTCGAAGTCAGCAATGAATTTGTAATTGAGGAGAGAAAGAGCAATATCCTCCTTCTTGAATTTTAACTTGTAGAATTTGATAAGGTAACGCTGTGTTACATAATAATGCCTCATCGTACCAATACTTAATAAGGCCATTGCCTGTTCGTTGTGAAAAGCTACCAATTTGGAAAACATGATAGGGCTATCCTCTTGGACGTTCCCGAGAAAAGCATCTTTTAAAGATTCGCATGTAATACGGTTCCCATTTAATTCCAAATCCCGGTAATGACTTTTGATGGTCATCCGGACTTCGTCCAGGTATTCATTGATCGCGCGTCCTTGTTTGGTGTCTTTCCGGCCATATCCCTTGACCCGATCCCAATGTTCCGCATCAGCCTGGAAGTTTTTGAGTGACATATAGCTTTTCTGCCCGTCGACCACAATACCTAAAAAGACCGGCGCAAAGCCGTCTCTCATCCTTTCCGTCCTGATTTTGAAATGGACGTTGAATCTGTTTGTTGCTTTCATAATTAATCTGTTTTAATAGATTTTTAAATGGTTTGATATTTTGGTACTCCCAACCTTTGGAAATACCATGGCAAACAGGCTCAAAACAGGTCATTTTTAATTAAATTTTTCAGGATTAAAAAGCTGAAAAACAATTAATTACGACGTTTTTGAGTACCACAAATGTAGCAATCACATTTTGGTACTCACTTTGGTACCGGAAACATTAAGAAAGTATGCGTCAAATTGAGTGATCTGAAAACAAAAAACCCCGTAAATCATATAATTTACAGGGTTTTGGGAATTAAAGTATCCCTTTTTGTGGGAGTTACTGGGTTCGAACCAGTGACCCTCTGCTTGTAAGGCAGATGCTCTGAACCAGCTGAGCTAAACTCCCTTTGTTTTGGGACTGCAAATATAGAATTTGCAACCGTTACCTCAAAAAATAATTTAATTTATTTATAAGTAGTTAATATGCAGTTTGTTGCAATGCGTTCACATGGCAATATTGTGGCCGGGGCGGGGGTCTTCGGGTAAAATTTCCATCTCGGGGCAGTCAATATAATCGGCATACCACTGTATGGCACCAACAACATCAAGGGCGTCATCGGCGGTAATGTTAATAGTTTCGAAGGCATACAGCTTATTATGGGCATAGCCATATAGCTGAATTTCAGACTCATTGGCGCTAAAACGCTCTTCACTAAGGCAAAACACGCGTATTTTTAAGCTGGTGTCTCTCGAGTGTATCACGTCCCGGCAGGGGTCATGTGGGTCTGTAGCCAATAAATAAACATTGTAGTCCATACTATTGTAACATTGGTGATATAATTAGCATCCAATAACTATATCATAACTAAATACCACCTATTGTGTTTTTGTTATTTTATATAATTATGTACAACGGGAATTTTTTACCCGTTTGCTGTGTACATATTTCTACAACGTAAATAGTTTTAAACAAGCAATATGCCTTTTTAAAGCTATTAGGACCTGTTTTATATAAAGGCACTGCATTTGTAATATAATTAATGCCCTTCCCAAAGGGAGTTTTTCATAGGTAGATGTAGGGCCGAAATACTGCGAGAGTCTTTCGGCCTTTTTTGTGCCTTATGGTTTACTCTTATTAGCTATACCCACTCCTATTTGCTATAAACTACAGTTTTTTAAATCCGTGTTAAAAAGCCGTACGTAAGTGCTTAAACAAAACATTGTAATAAAACACTTTACGCAAATTTTTCTCAACTATGAAAACAGAAATTAATCAAATTACAGGCGGGGCAAATATGGCCAGAAGGTCCTTTTTGCGCTATGCCGGTGCCAGTGCCGCTACCGTGGCTGTACTGGGCGCAGCATCTTGCAAAAAAGATAAAGTAGTTATAGTAGACGGTACTGTAGACCTTGGTAAAGGCGATATAGGTATATTAAACTATGCATATGCGCTTGAGCAGTTAGAAGCCGCCTTTTACCTTGCAGTGGTTGCTAACCCATACAGCGGTATCACTGCTATGGAAACCACCTATTTAACAGACATTCGTGACCACGAGGTATTGCACCGCGACTTTTTTAAGGCAGCTTTAGGCAGCAATGCCATACCTAAATTAGAGTTTGATTTAAGCAGTGTAGACTTAAGCAACCGTACACAGGTATTAGCGACCGCTAAATTATTGGAAGATACAGGCGTTAAGGCCTACGACGGTGCAGGTTACTTAATCGAAAGTGCAGATTATCTTACCATTGCCGGTAAAATTGTATCGGTTGAGGCAAGGCACGCAGCATTAATTGCTAACCTGATAACCCCCGGAAGCTTTGTTGCAAGCGACAATGTGGATGCTAACGGCTTAAATGCTTCTTTATCAATTGCAGAAGTACTTACAGCGGCATCGCCGTTCTTCAAGACAAAGATATCTGCACGTAGTTTTAATTACATACCATAATCACACATCGCCATGAATTTATTTAATATATTAGACGAAATAGAAAAAGTTGATCCGGAAGTATACGAGCGTTTAGACGAGCGTCGTTCGGTAATCAAAAATATAGCAAGCTTTGGTTCAAAAGTGGCCGTTGCAGCTATGCCATTTGCTTTAGGTACAATGTTTAAAAAAGCATATGGCCAAAGCACTTCATCAATTGTTAGCGTGTTGAATTTCGCTTTAACATTGGAGTATCTTGAAGCTGAATACTATAATCAGGGTACAGCAAAAGGTGTTATACCAAGCGCACAGCAATCGTACATTGCACACATCACTGCCGATGAGAACAAACACGTTACGTTTCTTAAAACTGTTATCTCATCATTAGGTTCTACACCGGTTTCTAAACCAAACATAGATCTTTCGGGTGGTAATGGCAGCGGAAATGGTCCGTTTAAAACAGCCCTTACAGATTTCCCTACATTTTTAGCAGTAGCGCAAGCATTTGAAGATACAGGTGTACGTGCCTACAAAGGCCAGGCGCCAAACCTATTGGGTAATAAAGTAGTTTTAACTGCTGCACTATCTATCCATGCTGTTGAGGCACGCCATGCTTCGGCTATCCGTAAACTACGCCACGATTTAGGCCATAGTACTACTACCAGGCCTTACATTGTAAGCTCGGCATCATTAGGTAACGATACCGGTATAGCAGCTGTAAACGGCAACTATGCAGGCGAAGAAAACGTTACGCAGGGTGGTGTTAATTTATCATCATTGGCTGCAACAAGCGTGGTTACCGCCGCGTTTGACGAGCCATTAGCAAAACAAGCGGTATTAGATCTTTTAGTAGGTTCATTCCTGGTTGGATAATTAGTACACCCATAATTAATAAAAAAAAGCGGCACCCAAAAGGTGCCGCTTTTTTTATTTAAGGCGTCTTAAAAGATGTTATTGCCTTGGGCGATGCTGCGGCTGTTGCTGCTGACGGGCTTGCTCTTGCTGTTGTTGACGAGCCTGCTGTTGCTGCTGACGTTGTTGTTCAGCCTGTTGCTGACGAGCCTCTTGCTGCTGCTGGCGGGCTTGCTCTTGTTGTTGTTGACGAGCTTGCTGCTGACGTTGTTGTTCAGCCTGTTGCTGACGAGCCTCTTGCTGCTGCTGGCGGGCTTGCTCTTGTTGCTGTTGACGAGCCTGCTGTTGTTGTACAGCCTGCTGCTGACGGGCTTGCTCTTGTTGTTGCTGACGGCCTTGATCTTGCTGACGAGCCTGTTGCTGACGCCCCTGTTGTTCCTGGCGTTGCACAGCATTTTGATCTGTTTGCCTGCTTTGCTCTATAGCCTGCTGGTGTTGTTGCCGGCGCTGATCAACAGTTTGCTGGTTTTGTTGTGTTCGCTCGTCGCGGGCTTGCTGCCTTTGCAGGTCGCGGGTTTGTTGCTGTTGCTTGTTAGCATCGTTTATAATAGCCGGCCTGTTGTTGCGATCGGCAGGTGTTGGCCTGTTATTATTATTATTGGGCCTTGTTGCCGCCCTGCTATCATCAACAGGTTTAGCCTGGGTATTACGGTTGTCGTTATTTACGCGCACCACCCTGTTGTCGGGGTTGCTTTTACGTGCTTCCTCGGCCAGTTTGTTGGCATTGGCGCGGTTGTACGATGCGCCCTTGCTACGGTCAATTATGCCTATGCGCTCGTTAGGGTTTTGCCTTTTGTATGCAGCGCCATCAATCACCCTTGATGGGCGTGCATCATCTGTACGCCTAACAGCTGGCCTATAAATATTAACCGTGTTATTGTTGTTCACCCTGGTTTCTGACGGGCGGTTTACATTATTTATATTATAAACACGTACCGGGCGTCGGGTGTAACGTTGTATATCATCGCGGCGCGGGCCTGCATAATAAGTGCGGTTATTATACACATAAGTGTTATGTATATAAGTAGTGTTGTTTATAATATAATGTACCCGGTTGTATGGTGCATAGTAATTATAAATATCGGGCGATGTTAAATAGTTTTGCGGTGCAAATACCCAGTAATTATCGGGTATATCGTAACCACCGTTACCTATGTTTACATTAATGCTGATGCCCGGCGATAATGGTGCCCAGCCGTAGTAACCGCCGCCATTGCGCCAGCTAACCCATGCAGGTGCCCACTCGCTTCCGGGTATCCATTCCCAACCGTAGTAATTATCAAAACGCCACCTGCCATAATGGAAAGTTGCCCATCCCCATGGATAGTCGGACACCCATGTATTACCGTAGTCGGTTAATACCCAGTGGCCGCGTGTAGCATAGGGCCTAAAGTCTTCTTCCACGTCCGGCACCCATACGTTGCCGTACTCAGGGTCGCTTACCCAGGTGCCATAAGGCTGTAGTTCGTCATAAAACTCCTGCTCAGATATATATTCGCCTTGCTGCTGCGCTTTACTTTTATTTGGTGCAGTAAGTATGAGTAAGAAAGCTAATAAGCTTATTCCCCATATTTTATTTAATATTCTCATAATCCTGTTATAAATTGAGGTTCTGTGTATATTGACATATTTTATTGGCAAACGTTTAACCATATATAGGTTTATAATGCCAGGTAACCAAACAATTACAAGGCCGTTTTATTATTATCGTACGTGTTTGCCTATTTTGAATAATTTTGACGCTTAATACATCAACTATATGAGTACAGTAAATATCCCCCGCCTTGACCTAAACACCTACATTAATGGTACTGCCGATGAGCGAAAGGCTTTTTCGGAAAGTATTGGAAAAGCCTTTAACGAAACCGGTTTTGTTACCATTACCAACCACGGGTTAAGCAAACAACTGATAGACAATTTATACCAACAAGTAAAGGCGCTTTTTGCTTTACCCGATGGTGTAAAAATGAAATACGAGATACCCGGGCTTGCAGGCCAGCGTGGCTACACCAGCAAAAACAAAGAAACTGCCAAGGGCTTTAAAGTGCCCGATCTGAAAGAGTTTTGGCAAATTGGCCAAACCGTTAGCGACGACTCGCCCCAAAAAGAACTATACCCCGATAATATTGTGGTAGACGAGTTGCCCGAATTTAATACAACCACTTTAGAGGTTTATAAAAAGCTGGAATGGGCAGGTATACATTTGCTGCACGCTATAGCTGTTTACTTGAACCTGCCCGAAAACTATTTTGATGATAAGGTGCAAAACGGGAATTCGATACTGCGCACGCTGCATTACTTCCCGATTGAAGACCCTGATGCGCTGCCTGATGATGCTGTACGCGCCGGTGCCCATGAGGATATTAACCTGATCACGTTATTAATAGGTGCCAGTGCCGATGGTTTGGAATTACTTACCCGCGAAAATAAATGGTTTCCCGTAAAAGCTTACGGCGAAGACCTGGTAGTTAACGTAGGCGATATGCTGCAGCGGTTAACTAATAATAAGCTAAAATCTACAACGCATAGAGTGGTTAACCCACCGCGCGAACAAATGAAATTTTCAAGGTTCTCGGTGCCGTTCTTTCTGCATCCAAAAGCCGATATGGACCTAACCAGCTTGTCATCAACAATTGATGCAGCCCACCCTAAGGTTTATGAAGACATTACCGCAGGCGAATACCTGGATGAACGTTTGAGAGAAATAGGATTGAAGAAATAACAATAAAGCCGGCTCATCGCCGGCTTTATTGTTTGTTTTTATTCCAGTACTACCTTTTCGTGCTGATAGGGTATCTCTACATTGGCAAAGCCTTTTTCTTTTAATTTTTCGGCAAAGTGCTGCTGCACATCGTACTCGCCATGCACAAGGAATAGCTTTTTAACCAACTTAGGGTCCTGGCACGATACAAAATGCAGCAAGTCTTCATAATCACCATGGGCGCTCATGCTTTTTATCGATTCTACGTCGGCATTTACCAGGTACGGTTCGCCAAAAATATGCACTTCCTTTTCGCCGCGGGCAAGGCGGCCGCCAAGCGAATTTGGTTCGGCATAACCTACCATCAGGATGGTGTTTTTTTGGTTGCCAATGTTATTTTTAATGTGATGCTTTACGCGCCCTGCCTCGGCCATGCCAGATGAAGATATAATAACACAAGGCCTTACATCATCGTTAAGGGCTATCGACTCTTGTGTAGTTTGTATAAATTTTAAACCCTTAAAGCCAAACGGATCAGCATCAATTTTTAAAACTTCTTTTACATCCTTATTATAAACCTCGGGATGGTCCTTTACCACTTGCGTTGCTCTTTCAGATAGCGGGCTATCTACATAAAAAGGCACATCGGGCAATACGCCCCTTAACTCTAATGCATTAAGTGCATATAGCAACTCCTGCGTGCGGCCAACACTAAAGGCCGGAATGATAACCTTGCCCTTTTTTACCTCGCAGGTATTTTTTATCACTTCCAGTAAAGCATCCTCAATAGGGCCAATATCTTTATGCAGGCTATCGCCATAGGTCGATTCTAATAAAATGTAATCGGCCTGGGGGAAGGTTTGCGGGCTTTTAAGCAACAGGTCGCCATAGCGGCCAACATCACCGCTAAAAGTAATTTTTGTCTCTCTGGCGTCTTCTAATACGGTTATATGCATAGCTGCGCTGCCTAATACGTGCCCGGCATCGGTAAACATAAATTTAATACGCGGCGTTATGGCATATTCCTGGTGATAGTCTACAATTTTAAACTGGCGCAGTGCGGCAATGGCATCATCTTCGGTATATAAAGCCTCCAGCAGTGGCTGGCCTTTTTTAGCCCGGTGTTTGTTGCTATACTCTACATCCTGCATTTGTATTTTGGCCGAATCCATCATCAGTATCTTAGCCAGGTCCATAGTGGGGGCCGTGCAAAATATCGGTCCTTCAAAACCTTCGGCTACCAGGCGGGGTATCAATCCGCAATGGTCGATATGCGCGTGCGAGAGTATCATGTAATCGAGCTTTTTGGGGTTAAAGCCAAAGTGCTCGTTCATATCTTCGGTTTGCTCGCCCAGGCCCTGAAACATGCCACAATCTAATAGTACGCTTGTCCCGTCCTGTAAGCGAATAAGGTGTTTGCTGCCGGTTACATTACGGGCGGCACCATGAAAGGTTATTTCCATTTATAATTTAGTTGTGATTGAAAACCAAATATGGTGTTAAAAGTTTATTTAAAATAAAACTAAACTTTTAGTTGTTAATTTGTTTTATACTTTATAACTTAGCATTAACCAATTACTAATCATTGTACTTAAATGGAAATTAAAGAGTTAACCCGTGCCGAAGAGCAAATAATGCAGGTGCTGTGGCAGTTGCAAAAGGGGTTTGTTAAGGATGTACTGGATGTATTGCCCGAACCTAAACCGGCATATAACACAGTATCAACTATTATCAGGATTTTGGAGACCAAGGGATTTGTTGGCCACACCGCTTATGGCAAAAGCCACGAATATCACCCGGTAATTAGTAAAGAGCAGTATAAAACATTTGCTGCCGACAAACTTCTGACTGGCTACTTTGATAACTCGGTAAACAGGATGCTTTCGTTTTTTGTGAAGAAAGAAAAAATTAACCTGAAAGAGGCCGATGAGATTATGAAACTGATTGAAAAACTAAAAGACAAATAGTTATGAACTGGTGGCATTATTTATTGCTGGTAAATATTTACCTGACGCTGTTTTACGGCTTTTATGCTTTGTTGCTGCGCCGCGAAACGTTTTTTCAGCTTAACCGTGTGTATTTGGTAGGCGCGGCGTTACTGTCGTTTTTTATACCGCTTATACAAAGCCAGTGGGTGCAGGGCCTGTTTATAACTAAGCAGGTGCAATTTGCTGTATACAATAGCGGCGCGGTTACCATAGCGGCATACGCGCCAATAAAAGATGCACCCTATACCATGGGCGAATTGTTTACCATATTATATATAACAGGTGCTGCTGTATTAACGGTTAAACTGGCCTGGCAATTAATTTTGCTGAATAAAGTGATCAATAAACCTGCGCCATCGGCGGCTTATTCGTTTTTTAAGAAGATAAAGCTGGGTAACGATGTTGCCGACCGCGATGTAATTATGAAACACGAGCAGGTGCACGCCCAGCAATGGCATAGTGCCGATGTGCTTATTATTGAAGCGGTAATGATAGTTAACTGGTTTAACCCTATTGTTTACTTGTACCGCTTTGCTATTAAGCATATACACGAATTTATAGCCGACAGGCAGGCACTGGCCACAGGTGCCAACAAAGCCGACTACGCCTTACTACTGCTTAGCCAAACTTTTGAGGCCCCGGCACACCGTTTAGTTAATCCTTTTTATAACCATAGCTTATTAAAACAACGTATTATGATGTTACAGAAAAATAAATCGCAGCGCATAAAGCTGGCTAAGTATGGCCTGTCGGCGCCATTGTTTATATTGATGCTGGTACTGTCATCAGCTACCATTAACAATAGCAAGGCTATCACGACTATTAATTACAAGGCGGGGCAAATATTTCAAAAACCGGTAACTGATATGTCGTTAAACGAGGTTACGGTGACAAGCATAACTAAACACGCCACGGCAAAACCGGCGAAGCCAAACAACGCAGATATAACGATGTTAAAATCCGAGGATCAGCAAACGGCTACTGCAAATAAAGACACCGTGCCTGTAGTAAAAAGTAAGGTATATACTGCGGTTCAAAACTTACCATCTTTTCCGGGCGGGCAAAGCGCTTTTAGCGAATACTTGTCAAAAGCAGTAAAATACCCTAAAGCAGCGCGCGAAAACAATATACAGGGTAGAGTAATAGCCACCTTTATTGTCGAGAAAAACGGCTCGTTATCAAATATTAGCATTGTACGCAGCGTAAGCCCTGATATTGATAAGGAAGCACTGCGGATATTAGCCGCATCGCCAAAATGGATACCCGGTAAACAAAATGGCTCACCGGTACGCACACAGTACAGCGTGCCTATTAACTTTTCCTTAGTAGCAGATGGCCCCGACGAAAAACTGGGCGACGCTCAACAACAAAATAACAGCCAGGTTTTTATGGCTGTGGAGCAGCAGCCAACTTTCCCTGGCGGACAAATCGCCTTTGAAAAATATATAGCAAAAAATATAAAGTACCCGACCAAGGCGCGTGAAAGCAAAACAGAAGGCAGGGTAATTATAACCTTTGTGGTAGAAAAGGATGGATCGTTAAGTGATTTTAAAGTTGTACGCGGCTTAGGCAATGGCACCGATGAAGAAGCATTGAGGGTATTGCAGCAATCGCCTAACTGGAAACCGGGTGTACAAAATGGCCGCCTGGTAAGGGTGCAATATACTATACCAATTAACTTTAGCCTTACCGGTAAACCAGCCGACACACGGATGGGTAGTATACCTGCCGAAAGCGAAAGTGCAGTGGATAAAATAGCCATAGCTCCATCAAAAGAAATAACGCTGATGGTAGGGTCAGATGGATCAAACTACACCCATAAACCAACAACTCCCGATGCCTTGGTTATAATTGATGGTAAAGAGCGCACTTATGCAGCACTAAAGTCTATTGATCCGCAAAGTATTAAAAGTGTGAGCATATTAAAAGACGCGAGCGCAAAGGCTTTATATGGCACTAAAGGCAATAATGGCGTCATTTTAGTAACAACAAAGGCCGCAAAATTATAATAGTCAGATCAGTAGTTAATTAGCCGGAATTATTTAGCTTTATGTATTCAATTACATAACTAAGTAAAACCGGCTTTTTTATGAACTTAAAACTTATCACACAGCTTTCCATTTTTGGGTTGATCATGGCCTTTGGTACCATATCGCTTATCCCGCAAAATGTCGAACCCGCCTTTTGGCTTTTCATTTTTATTTTTTGTGCTATTGTCATAGCAAGGGTTTGCCCCGGCAAGTATTTTTTACATGGGTTTTTGTTAAGCCTGCTTAACAGCGTTTGGATAACCACCATACATATGTGGTTTTATCCCAGCTATGCGGCTCATCACCCGGATGTTGCAGCCATGAGTAACAATATGGGGGCATATTTAAGCACACACCCAAGGGTGGCTATGCTGGTAATGGCGCCCGTGTTTGGAGTAGTGTTCGGGCTATTGCAGGGTACATTTGCCTTTATAGCATCAAAAATAATTACTAAAAAGGCTGTTTAGCTTTTTGATGCAGCAACCTCGGCTTGTTGCTGTTCGCGCAGGTTACGCATAATTTTGGTAAAGCCACGGTGTTTATGGTCGTCATCAAATAACAGGAACACTAAACCGCTGCCCCAAAAGCGGGAGCCATCTTTACGCATGTGGTAGCGCTCGTCAATAGCACGGCCCTCATTAATAGCGGTTTGCAATTCTTTTGCGGGTATGCCATTGGCCCTGTCTTCGGGTGTAAAAAGTATTTCGGCGCTTGCGCCAATTACCTCTGTTTCTTTATGGCCCAACACATGCTCGGCGCCCAGATTCCAACTATTTATAGTGCCATTTTTATCAGTAGTAAACACGGCGTAATCTTCCAGGCTTTCCAGTACCTGCCTAAAAAAGTCTTCGCTCATCCTAAAATAACTATCGTCAAAAATATCCTGACCGGTAATAGACGGGTTGCTGGTAGCGTAATCTACCTCAATAGTTACTCCATCTACACCACAAGCCATTTGCATGGGTTCGCGGGTTATTTTATAAAAGGTTTCAAAACCGTCAGGCAGCGTATTTAAGTCGGGTTTCTCTCTTACCGGCCTAAGTGTAATGCCGGTGCCGGGCTGGTTGGTACTGGCCAATACATAAGTGTATCCCTTTTCTATCAGGTCGCCAAGTAATTGTGGGGTAAAGGGTATATTCATGCCTGGGGTTAATTAAAAAGGCCCCGATAAGACATCGGAGCCTTTAATGCTTTAAGCGGAAATTTAAACCGCCGTTGGTTTGCGTATAATGCCTAATATAAATGCTATAACAGCAATAACTAATAGTACATGTATTAAACTGCCTGCAGCAGTAAAGAACACCCCAATAGCCCAACCTATAATAAGTATAACGGCTATGATGTAAAGTAGTGAATTCATGGTAGATAGATTTTTTTTTGATTTATGTTTTTCTACCCTTATAATATTAAAGTACTCATAAATGTTTTAAAAATTTCTTAAAAAGAAAAACCCCTCTGTGGATTGTACCAAAGAGGGGTTGCATATTGTATTGTTTCTACCGTTATAGCTTAAGCCATTTTTTACGAACGGCCAGTTGTTGGGCTGTAGCGTTGCCTGCATCGGTAATGCTGTATTTTACCGTAGGATTTCTTAATAAAGTTACCGGCAAGGTAAAGGCCATGCCATCCCGGTTTACAATAACGCTTATTTTGTCGCCTACCTTTTTGCCGTTTAAAATATTGGCAACATCGGTAACCGGTGTGCCATCAACAGATACCAGTTCATCGCCAACGTTTATACCATCAATCCAGGCCGGGCTACCACGTAAAACCATGGTTACGTACACTTTATTGTTATTTTGCCTTGTTGATATGCCTAACGAGGGGTCGTTTTTATCGGCCAGCGCATCAACCAGTTTATAACCGGCATAGCCAAGGTATTTATTATAATCAACAGGGGCTAAGCCATTAATGTATTTGGCATAAAATTCGTCAAGATTTTTACCCGCGAATTTTTCAAAACCCTGTTTAAACTCAGCATCTGTATAGCCGCGTTTTTTACCTTTATAGTAAGTATCGTACATGTATTTCATTACATCATCAAGCGATTGCTTGCCGCCGGTGGCGTTAATTATCTCCAGATCGAGCAGCATGCCTAAAACAGCGCCTTTATCATAATAAGAAATACCTGTGTTATACGAATTTTCGTTAGGGCGGTACGATTTTATCCATGCGTCAAAACTCGACTCTGATAACGGCTGCACTTTGGCGCCCGGCTGATTCTCTACGGTGTTAACGTCGCTAACCGCATTTGTCAAATAGGTTTCGGGCGATGATATATCCGCAAGTCGCAGTATTTTATACTGGTAGTAGGCAGTAAAGCCTTCGGCTATCCAAAGGTTGGTGGTATAGTTTTCGTTATCATAATCAAAGGGGCCTAAGGCAATAGGGCGCAGGCGCTTTACATTCCAAAGGTGAAAATGCTCATGCGCAACCAAACTTAAAAAGCCCTGGTAGGCACCTTCATTTTTGTACGAATCCCTTGAAGCGCCTAATACTGTAGAGCTTAAATGCTCTAAACCACCGCCGTTACGTTGTTTGTTGTGTACAATAAAAGTGTAGTGCTTGTTAGGGTTTTCGGCAAATACAGCGGTTTCGGCCTCAACAACCTTAGCCATATCTACTTTAAGGCGTTCTTTATCGTAATTACCGCCGCCATACATACACACCTCGTATTTAACGCCAGCCGCGTCAAAAGTGAAAATATCCTGGGTGCCAATTTCTAACGGCGAATCGTACAGGATATCAAAGTTTGGCGAGGTGCGGGTAAAAGTGTCGCCGTTAACCATCTCTAAACTGGTAGATACCTTAGACCATTCGCCGTAAGGCTTAATATGGATGGTTGAGGGTTGGGCAAGCATACCTTTTGGGTACAAAAATATCCCTGTGGTTGACAGGAATGCATGCGATGCATCAATAAAGCTGGTACGTACCGATAGTTCGAAGGCATAAACCTTGTATTTAACTGTAACCGTATTTACGCCTGTAGTGTTAATGTGCCAGGTGTTTTTATTTAATTTGGGGGCAGCAACGGCCTTGCCGTTGGCAGTTGCGGTTAAGGTTTCGATATTTTTTGCAAACTCCCTTACCAGGTACGAGCCCGGTGCCCAAACCGGCATTTTAAGATCAAGCGAAGGTTGGTTTAACCCGCTTATGGTCATTTCTACATCAGCATAATGTGCCTGTGCTTCGGGGAAGGTAACCGTATAAGATATTTTAGCAAGGCCGGCTGCGCTGCCTGTAGTAATATTCATAAAAAACAGAGTTAGATAAACCAGTGCAGTTAGTTGAATTTTTTTCATGTGGCAAGATATAAAATTTATGTTTTTTTAAAAACCGGCCAAAATACTTGCGATGTAAAATGGTTGATACATGCAATCAAATTGAGGATTAAGCGGTTAGTTTTGCAGCCTTGCTGTAAACAGCTAAAAACGCTTAGCCTTTTTTTGATGTTTGCGGCATATTTTAAAAGTAGTTAAACATTTTATATTTACATGCTTAAACCAAACCAATACACCACGATAAGCTGATATGAAGACAAAATATATTATTTACACCTTGCTTACGTTGCTTGTCGCGTTTTTAATTTATAATAAGTTTTTTAGTGAGCGTGCCAAAGAACGGGACGCTGCTTTAGCCAGCTCAGGTAAAGGCGGCGGTGCCGGTAAAGATGCTAAAGGCGGCAAGGGCGGTAAAGGGGGCAAACCTGTTAGTGTTAATATAATGATTGTTAAGGATACCGCGGTAAGCAACCAGATAGACATAACCGGTACTATTGATGCTAATGAAAAGGTAAACCTGGTAAGCCAAACCGCGGGTAATATTACCGGTATATATTTTACAGAGGGCACCCGTGTAAAAAAAGGACAGCTGCTGGTAAAGGTTTACAACCAGGATCTGCAGGCATCGTTACAACAAATACAGGCGCAAATGATACTGGCCCGCGATATTGAGAACCGCAATAAAATATTGCTGCAAAAAGAAGCCGTGAGCAAAGAAGAATACGAAACTTCGCTATCATCATTAAACTCGTTAAAAGCACAGGCCGATGTTGTACGTGCGCAAATGGCCCGTACCGAAATACGCGCCCCATTTTCTGGCACTATTGGTTTAAGAAGTGTTAGCCCGGGCGGCTACCTGTCGCCATCTACACCTATTGCTACGCTGGTTAATATCGACCCTGCAAAGCTTACCTTTTCGGTACCTGAGCGGTATTTACCTATTATTGGTAAAGGCAGCAAGGTTACTTTTAATGTAGAAAGCTCCCGCAATACCTTTTCGGCTACGGTGTATGCCATAGAGCCCGCGCTGGATGCTACCTCACGTACAATAACCGTGCGTGCGGAGGCACCTAATCACGACAATTTGCTTACAGCAGGTTCTTTTGCCAAAATAAATTTAACGCTCGACCAAATACCTAAAACCATAATGGTGCCCACTCAAAGTGTAATACCCGACTTAAAAAGCAGCAAGGTATGGTTGTATAAAAACGGCGTAGCGGTAAGTAAGGACGTAAAAACCGACCTGCGTACCGACACCAAGATACAGGTTGTTGAAGGCCTGAAAGCCGGGGATAGCGTTGTTATATCGGGCTTGATACAAATTCGCCCTAAGTCTCCATTAAAGATCCTTAAAGTTATTCAGTAACCCCGTATGAGTTTATCCTCAGTAAGTATAAAACGACCCGTGCTTGCAACAGTAATGTCTGTTGTAATCGTGGTATTTGGTGTAATTGGGTACAAATTTTTAGGTGTACGCGATTTCCCATCTGTCGATCCGCCAATTATTTCGGTATCTACCAGCTATTCGGGTGCCAACTCAGATGTTATTGAATCGCAGATAACCGAGCCGCTTGAAAAAGCCATAAACGGTGTACCGGGTATCCGTAATATATCGTCGACCAGCTCGGTAGGTTCAAGCAACATCACCGTAGAGTTTGACCTGGATGCCGACCTTGAAACTGCCGCCAACGACGTGCGCGATAAGGTGAGCCAGGCCCAGCGCCAGTTGCCGCAGGATATTAATGCCCCGCCGGTAGTAACCAAAGCCGATGCCAGCGCCGACCAGATCATCACTTTAACAGTAAGCAGTAATACACGTAACATAACCCAGGTAGATGATTACGCCGAGAACGTATTGTTAGAGGGCCTGCAAACTATACCGGGTGTAAGTACCATTAACGTACAGGGCCAGCGCCAGTATGCCATGCGCTTATGGATAGACCCCACCAAGCTATCGGCCTTGGGCTTAACCGCCACCGATATTGGCGCGGCATTAACCCGCGAGAACGTAGAGTTGCCTGCGGGTAAAATTGAAGGTAACAATACCGAGATAACCATACGTGCCCTGGGAAAGCTAACAAACGAGAAAGATTTTAACAACCTTATTATCCGTGCGGATAGTAACCGGGTAATAAGGCTGAGTGATATTGGCTACGCGGTATTAGGTTCGGCAAACGAAGAAACATCGTTGAAAGAATCGGGCGTGCCCATGGTGGGCCTGGCCGTAGTGCCGCAGCCCGGCGCCAATTACATACAAATAGCCCAGGATTTTTATAAAAGGCTTGATCAGATAAAAAAAGATCTGCCGCCCGATATTACCGTGAAGGTGGCGCTTGATAACACCAGGTTCATCAACAACTCTATCAGCGAGGTAAAAGAAACGTTGCTGATATCGTTTATACTGGTGGTAATCATTATTTACCTTTTCTTCCGCGATTGGTTAATCGCTTTCCGCCCGCTGATAGATATCCCGGTATCGCTCATAGGCGCGTTCTTTATCATGTATATCTTCGGCTTCTCCATCAACATATTAACCCTGCTTGCCATTGTGTTGGCCACCGGTTTGGTGGTTGATGATGGTATAGTAGTAACCGAGAATATTTATAAAAAGGTAGAGGAGGGGATGGCCATCCGCGAAGCGGCTTTTAAAGGCTCGGCCGAGATATTTTTCGCGGTGGTCTCTACATCTGTAACATTGGCGGCTGTGTTTTTACCTATTGTGTTTTTACAGGGCTTTACTGGCAGGTTGTTCCGCGAGTTTGCGGTCGTCGTCGCCGGGGCGGTGTTAATATCGGCTTTTGTGTCGCTATCGTTAACACCAATGCTTAACGTAAAGCTAATACGCAAGAACCAAAAGAAATCTAAATTTTACGAAAAGACGGAGCCTTTCTTTCAAAACATGACCAGTTCGTATACCGAAACACTGGTTAACTTTATGAAAAAGAAATGGGTATCGTTTGTGATATTGGGTGCTTCGTTGATCATCACCTGGATACTCATTGTAATAACTCCGTCTGAGCTGGCGCCACTGGATGACCGCAGCTTGTTACGCTACTCGGTAACCGGATCGGAAGGTGCTACTTACGAGTATATGACCAGGTACATGGATAAGGTTGCCGACCTGGTGGCCGATTCTATCCCCGAAGCTAATATTAATCTCGAAATTGTTTCGCCATCGTTTGGTGGCGGCGGTTCGGCAAACTCGGGCTTTGGCCGTATTGGTTTGGTACCGCCTGGGGAGCGTACCCGAACCCAGCAGCAACTGGCCGACTGGATGAATAAAAAATTAAGCCAAATGCCCGATGCACGTGCCATTGTGGTGCAGGAGCAAACCATTAGTGGTGGAGGTAGCGGCGCGCGTACATCGTTACCGGTGCAGTTTGTTATACAAAACCAAAACTTTGAGAAGATACGCAAGGTGCTGCCCGATTTTTTTGCCGAAGTAGCAAAAAGCCCGGTTTTTCAGGGAACGGACGTTAACCTTAAATTTACCAAGCCCGAACTAAGGGTAGTTACCGACCGCGACCGTGCCCGCGATTTGGGTGTAGCCGTTGAGGATATTGCCCAAACCTTGCAGCTTTATTACAGTGCAGGCCGATTGGATTACTTCTTGATAAACGGTAAGCAATACCAGGTAATAGCCCAGGTAGACCGCGCCAACCGCGACCAGCCGCTCGACCTTAAATCAGTATATGTGCGCAGTAGCAAGGGCACGCTGGTACAGTTAGATAACGTTGTTAAAGTTACCGAAAGCGCCAGTCCGCCGTCTATTTATCACTTTAACAGGTATAAATCGGCAACTATACAGGCAGGGCTTGCGCCGGGCCAAACCGTAGGCGATGGTATTGCCGAAATGAACCGCATAGCAAAAAGCATGTTAGATGATACCTTTAGCACAGCCCTTAGCGGCCCATCGCGCGATTATGCCGAAGGTTCATCAAATATTGTGTTTGCGTTTGGCTTTGCGCTATTGCTGATATACCTGGTGCTTGCCGCCCAGTTTGAAAGCTTTGTAGACCCGCTGATAGTAATGCTAACCGTGCCGCTGGCCATAGCAGGTGCCTTTATATCACTTTGGCTGTTCGACCAAACGCTTAATATATTTAGCGAGATAGGTATTATTACGCTGGTAGGTTTGGTAACCAAAAACGGTATTTTAATAGTAGAGTTTGCCAACCAGCGCATGGAGCATGGCGTTAGTAAGTACGAGGCCGTGGTTGAGGCGGCTACATCGCGCTTGCGCCCAATATTAATGACCAGTTTGGCTGTTGTGTTAGGTTCGGTACCTATTGCGTTTGCGTTGGGTGCGGGTGCTACAAGCCGTATATCGTTAGGTATTGTAATTATTGGCGGTATGCTGTTTTCGTTGGTGTTAACCTTATACGTTATACCAACCATGTACCTGGTGATGGCCTCAAAAACCCGCCGCGACCCGGATGCAGAAATAATAGACGAGCCTAAGCCAAAAGAAATTAAACTGATAGAAAAACTTTAAGCAATATGAATATCAAAAAAATAATTTGCTTGATTTTTTGCTTTTCAGCATTTGCCGCAGGGTTAAGGGCGCAAAATGCCCCTTTGCTTACGTTGAAGGATGCGATTGATACAGCGCTGAAGAATAACTATAACATACAGCTGTCGCAAAATAATTCAACCATATCAAAAAATAATGTAACGCTGGGTAACGCGGGTATTTTACCGGTAGTAACCGGCGATGCTACATCATCCAACAGTATACAAACCACCAAGCAAACCCGTACCGATGGTACGGTAAATAACATTAGTAATGCCCATAACTCTAACCTTAACTATGGCGTTAACCTTAACTGGACCATTTTTGACGGTTTTGCCATGTTTGCCAATTACGACCAGCTAAAACAACTGGATAAGTTAGGCGCTGTACGCTTGCAGGATACCATACAAAGTACCGTTGCCAACGTTATAAACACCTACTACAACCTGGTTAGCCAAACCGAACAGATTAAGGCCTTGCAAGGCGCTATCGCGATATCGCGCACGCAGCTGCGCTATGCTAACGATAAATTTGAAGTTGGCCGGGTATCAAAACTGGAGGTTTACAACGCACAGGTGAATTTAAATACTGATACCGCTACCCTGGTAACCCAGTTGCAGCAATACAGGCAAACCAAAATACAGCTAAACCAATTATTGGTTCGCAACCTGCAAACCGATTTTGCAGTAACCGATACCATTATAGTAGACGAAAAACTGCTGCTTGGCGATATTATTGCCAGGGCCCAAACCCAAAATGCCAATATACTGGCCGCGCAAATAAATAAACAGCTGGCTAATATCAACCTAAAGCAGGTAAAGGCAACCCGCTACCCGGTGGTGGGGCTAACATCGGGGTATACGTTTACCAATAACCGCACACCGGCTGGTTTTACGTTAAGGCAAAATGCACATGGCTTTAACTACGGGCTGGTAGCATCTATCAATATTTTTGATGGCTTTAACCAATGGCGCCGCGAGCGCAATGCCAAATTGCAGATAGATAACGCCGAACTAAACGATAAACAAACCCGTTTAGATGTAGAGGCACAGATAAGCAATTTTTATGTAGTTTACCTTTCGGGCCTTGATCTGATAAAGCTGGGGCAGTCAAACATCGAGCTGGCGCGTAAGAATTTAGATATCTCCTTAGAGAAATACAGGCTGGGTAACATCACCCCATTAGAGATCCGCGAAGCGCAAAGGAATTATTTGGATGCGGCTTCCCGATTTTTTTCGGCGCAATACCAGGCTAAAATGGCCGAGGTTACGTTAAAACAAATAACCAACAGTATAAATATTCAATAAAATATTTAATATTGCCATAAAAGATTAATTTTGAACACTATGTCTGTTCGCTATAACACTTGCCTGCTCATTGATGACAATTACATTGACAACTTTGTTACGCGCAAAATTTTAGAGAACGGCCACTTTGCCCAAACAATTATTGTTAAACAATCGCCGCACGAAGCATTAGATGCCCTGCGTGACGGCTCGATTAAGCCCGACGTGATTTTTTTAGACATTCGTATGCCACAAATGAGCGGCTTTGAGTTTTTAGATGAATTTGAGCACATCGATATGGGAAAAGAGGTAAAGATATTTATGCTATCCTCATCGCTCGACCCTGCCGATATGCGCCGATCATCTGACAATAAGTACATTGCTCAGTTTGTGCATAAACCGCTAACCCACGAAGCGCTTGAGGAACTTGGTACATGATATTAGTAGCAGATAGCGGATCATCAAAAACAGATTGGCTGCTTTCAACACCTGGTGAGCAGCCCCGGGCCTTTAAATCTTCCGGATTAAACCCATACTTTTTAACAGAAAAAGAAATTGCCAAAATACTGCACGATCAGGTGCCCGATATGCTGGCCCTGGCTAACCAGGTAGATGAGATATACTTTTTTGGCGCGGGCTGCTCCAGTCCCGACAGGCACGAGATCATCTCTAACGCGCTAAGCACCTATTTTACAAAATCGTACATCAGTGTTGATAGCGACCTGCTGGCATCGGCATACGCCACCTGCGGGCACGAGAAAGGCTTTTGCTGCATATTAGGTACTGGCTCAAACATATCGTTTTTTGATGGCGAAGATATACACGACGGCCAGCACGGCCTTGGCTATGTACTGGGCGATGAGGGTGCAGGCACCATTATAGGTAAAACGCTGGTAACCGACTTTTTATATGGAAAAATGCCTGCGGATATCAATGCCAAATTTGACAAAGCCTACCATCTTAATAAGCAAACGGTTATAGAACATGTATACCAGGCACCTGCGGCCAACACCTACCTGGCATCGTTCTCGCGCTTTATAAGCGAGATCAGGGAGACTGAGTACGCGCAAAACCTGCTCAGAAACATCTTCCAGGAGTTTGTAGATACCAACGTAAAATCGTACCCTACCTACGGTAAATTCAAATGCCACTTTGTAGGCTCGATAGCTTTTGTTTTTGCCGACGAGCTTAAAGCCGTTTGTAAAGAGAACGGGGTTCATGTAGGCAAGATCATCCGCCAGCCCATTAATGATCTGCTGGAGTTTATTATTAAGCGGAACGCATAGGGCTAAATGTTAGATATTATGCCGTTTTTGGTTTGTCTCCAACAACATTCAGGACAGGTAACAAATAGATTGTTTGAATGCATGGCGGCTTGTTGATGACAACACCATAGTTGTTCGCAAGACTTTTTAATTCCCTCCTCGGGGAGGGGTGCGGTTAGAAATGAGCGTAAAGGCAGGGAGGGGTTTATATAAACAATGGTTATAATTGGCTTGAACGCCTGTTAACCCCTACCTCCTCCTTCCCCAGGGAAGGAATCGCACATTTCCGGCACTATTTAACCTTCCGAACACCTATGATGACAATATCAACAAGGGCAGAACAAGTTCAGGATGACTTAGCGTCTTTGCGACTTAGCGCCAGAATTTAACTTTTTAAAGCGCATCACCAATAAAAAGCCTATTCCAATAATGGCCAATATACTCCCCAGTTTTGCCAGGTAATCGCCATATTGGGCGTAAAAGGTAACATCGCTGTTTAGGTTTATATCTTGCTTTAGGGCTGTTTTAACCCACCATTTGCTTTGCTGTACGATGTCGCCGCGCTGGTTAATAAAGGCAGATATACCCGTGTTGGCACTGCGGCATACCCAGCGGCGGCTTTCTATAGCGCGCAGCTTGGCATAATCAAGGTGCTGGTCTTTACCCGATGTGTTTTCCCACCAACCGTCGTTAGTAATTATGGCAATAAACTGCGCGCCATCATTGGTAGATTTGGCTACCCACGCCCCCCATATAGAATCGAAACAAATAACAGGCGCCGCGCCTATACCGCTTTGCGAATAAAACACGCTTGGTTTAACTTGTTTGGTGTACATGCCCGTTGCCCCGCCTAAATGCGCGAAAACAGGTTTTAAAAAGAAAAGCGCATTGGCAAAGGGTAAAGCCTCTGCACCAGGTACTAAATGCGATTTATGGTAAAACTGCACTTTAGAGGAGTTTTCGATATTGATAGCCGAACTGTAATTGTCTATAAAACGCCCATCACCTGTAGGGCTGGCAGTTTGGTTGCTTAGCTTATCATACAAATGGTAGCTTTCGCCGCCGGTTAACACATTGCCGTTTTTATATTTATTGATGAATTGCCGTACCTGTAAATAGTAGTTATTGGTATAAACATGTTCTTCATCCATTGCGCCGACAATGGCTGTTTCGGGCCATATAAAATACTCGGTATTGGGCTGGCCCAGCGAATCTGACAACTGTGTTAAGGTTTTTATCTGCTCGTAAACGGGGATGGTACCTTCTTTTTCATAAGGATCGATATTGGGCTGTGCTACTACTATGTTTGAGGGATTAACCTGTTCCTGGTAACTATAGTAACGATACAGCGAGAAGCCAAGCGGTAACACCAATACCAGCGAAAGGGCCATAACCAGCTTTTTACGCAGCGCTTTTGCCTGCGCTTCGTGCAAGCCTATGTAAAGTAAAAACACCAGTATGTTTACCGCCCAAACCCAAATGGTACCGCCATATACGCCCGTGTATTCGTACCATTGTACCCATTGGTGGGTAGTGGCAAAGCCGTTGCCCAGGGTCATCCAAGGGAAGTTAAGGTCCCAGTTTTGATGCAGGTATTCGTAGCCTATCCAAAAGCAAACCAGGCCAATTAGGCTTATACCGCGGTTGCTTAACAGCCTTAACCGGTAATACAGCAAACAGGCCGTAGCCATTAGCAATGGCCCCAGCGCATAAGGTATCAATGATACAGGCAGGGCTATTACCGGTCCGATTATCTTTAAGGAGTTATATACCCAGTAAACACATAATGTGTTCCAAATAAAAAAGCCTAAAAAGGTGGTATTAAATATTTGCTTACCCTTTTTTGCCGAAGCTGAATTAATGATGTTTTCTATAGCCAGCAGCATAGGCACCAGCCCAACAAACAGCAAAATAGTGGTATACGGCGTTGGCGGCCATGCCGTAAACAGCAGCAAGCCCGAGAATATGGATAAGAGTATGTTTTTTTTCATTTGCCTCACCTAAATCCTCTCCAAACGAGAGGACTTTAATATTTTAATTAATGTTATCCGCCACGTCATTGCGAGGAGCGGTAGCGACAAAGCAATCTCAGAACTGTGCATATGCGCCCTGTATGACAGCCATGTCTATCGGGAGATTGCTACTCCGTTAGCCAACGGATCGCAATGACGCTTTGTTATTCGCTACGTCACCGCAACAGCACATATCACTTTTTCATCATTCCTTTATTAAACTCTCCTGTTTTGCCTTTAGGTATAGTTAGCGATCTCCATTGGTCGCCGCTTATCATTTTACCTATAAAAACTATTTGCCCAACGTGGTAGGCGTAATGTGCTACCTGGCGCTCAATGGCATCCATAATGCTATGCCGCTCGTTGCGGATAAACACATCCTGTTGCCAATTAACGTTGTTAACCGTATCAAGCGCTGCAAAAAGGCTATCCCATCCCTCGTTCCACTTGCTTAATAATTCTTCGCGGCTGTTAATGTCATTCTCAAATTCAGCATCGCGCTGCCGCCATTCTTTTTCGCCATCGCTGGTTAAAAAGTCTGTCCATCGCGATAGCATATTGCCCCATAAATGCTTCACTATAATGGCAATGCTGTTGCTTTCATCGTTATAGCACCAAAATAAGGCATCATCGTTTACCTGGGCAAAGGTCTTTTCGCCAAGTGAGCGGTAATATGCAAATTGCTTTTTTACGCTTTGTAGATAGTCATCTATATCTGCCATATCAACAATTTTATCCTGCCGCGCCCGCTATGCACAGCACAAATTCACCTTTTAGCGGATGAGTTTCAAAATAGGCCTTTACTTCAGTAACGGTGCCACGTACCGTTTCTTCGAACATTTTTGTCAGCTCGCGTGATACGGATATTTGCCTGTCGGCACCCCAATAGGTGGCCATTTCATCAAGCGTTTTTAATAAACGGTGCGGCGATTCGTAAAGTATAATGGTACGCTCTTCAGTAGCCAGTTTTTTATAGCGTGTTTGGCGGCCTTTTTTAAGCGGCAAAAAACCTTCAAAGCAAAACTTATCGGTAGGAAAGCCCGAGTTAACCAGTGCTGGCACAAAGGCCGTAGCGCCGGGCAGGCACTCTACCGCAATGTTAAACTTTAAAGCCTCGCGCACCAAAAAAAAGCCGGGGTCGGATATAGCCGGGGTGCCGGCATCAGATATCAGCGCTACGTTTTGGCCCATCAGTAAAAACTTGATGATCTCGTTACTGCTTTGGTGCTCGTTATGTTGGTGGTGTGCAAACACCTTGTTTTGTATATCAAAATGCTTCAGCATAGGCGCGCTGGTACGCGTATCTTCGGCCAGTATCAGGTCGGCCTCCTTTAAAACGCGTATGGCCCTAAAGGTCATATCCTCCAGGTTGCCTATGGGTGTGGGTACTAAGTATAGTTTACCTATTGTGCTCATGGTTTATGGTGGAGGTAGCGGTTGCAGTGGCAGGATAATATTCGCGTTTAAAAAAAACCGCTTCTGCTACTTAAAACTGCTACTTAAAAAATATCTTTGTCGTTTAAAATAATATCAATGCTGCAAGTTAGTTATATCCGCGATAACAGGGAACAGGTTTTAGAACGTTTGGCTGTAAAAAATTTTAAACAGCCCGAATTGGTCGACGAGATCATCAAATTAGACGAGAACAGGCGTCAAACACAAAACCAGTTGGATAATGTTTCATCGCAGGCTAACAGTGCCGCCAAACAAATAGGCGAGCTAATGCGCACAGGTAAAAAAGATGAGGCCGAAGCCATTAAAGCCAATACCGGCAAATGGAAAGAAGAAGGTAAAGCCTTTGGAGAGCAATTAGCCACTATAGAGCAAGAACTGCAGGATAAATTGGTGCTGTTGCCCAACCTGCCGCACTCGTCTGTACCCAAAGGATTAACCCCCGAAGATAACGAGGTGGTGCTTGAAAATGGCGCTATACCCCAACTGCCTGCCAATGCCTTACCGCATTGGGAACTGGCAGCTAAATACAATTTGATAGATTTTGAACTGGGTGTTAAAATAACCGGGGCAGGTTTCCCGGTTTATAAAAATAAAGGTGCCAAGCTGCAACGCGCCCTCATTAACTTTTTTATTGACGAGGCCGAAAAGGCGGGCTACAGCGAAGTAAGCGTGCCGCTGATGGTGAACGAGGCATCGGGTTTTGGCACCAGTCAGCTGCCCGATAAAGAGGGCCAGATGTATTTTGTAGGGATTGATAACCTGTACCTGATACCAACCGCCGAGGTGCCTATTACCAATATGTACCGCGATGTGATATTAAAGGCTGATGAGCTACCGGTGAAGAATTGCGGACATACCCCATGTTTTCGCCGTGAGGCGGGCTCATACGGCGCCCATGTGCGCGGACTGAACCGCTTGCACCAGTTTGACAAGGTGGAGATAGTACAGGTGGCGCATCCGGATAGATCGTACGAGGTGCTGGAAGATATGAGCACCCATGTGCAGGGCTTATTACAAAAGTTGGGCTTGCCTTACCGCGTGCTGCGCCTTTGCGGCGGCGATATGGGTTTTGGTAGCGCCCTAACCTACGATATGGAAACCTGGAGCGCGGCACAGCAGCGCTGGCTGGAGGTATCGTCGGTATCTAACTTTGAGACCTTCCAGGCAAATAGGCTGAAACTACGTTTCCGTAACGCCGAGGGCAAGACGCAACTGGCGCATACCCTAAATGGCAGTGCCCTTGCCCTGCCAAGGATAGTAGCCACATTGCTGGAGAACAACCAAACCGACAAAGGCATTAAAGTGCCGGAGGTATTGGTGCCATACACCAAATTTGAGTGGATAGATTAAACCCCGGAAATTAAAAAACATGATCCGCATATTGTTTATATGCGGATTTTTTTTATCTTAGTTAGGCGAGGCGAACGAAAAAAAACGAAAAATAAAGAATCGCCCACAGCAGGACGAGCAAAAGAGTGGAATTTTTTAGCTTAGGGGTGGAATATGAAATCTCACCTGTTGTCTTTTCTATAATCCTTTATTGATGGCCTGGTAAACTACGTCCTGGATGCGTGGGCGTATGTTTAAACTACCCAATTTACTGCTTGCAGTAGGGTGTACCCTGTTTGACAGGAATATGTAAACCAGGTTGTACTTAGGGTCGACCCATACACATGTACCCGTAAAACCGGTATGCCCGTAGGCCATGTTTGATGCCAGCTTCGATGGGTAATTATGCTCAGGGATAGGGTCCCAGCGGTCAAAACCTATACCCCTGCGGCTAACCTCCGATTGTTTAGATGTCCATAGGTCAACTGTCTCAGGCTTAATGTATTGTACGCCGCCGTAAGTGCCCCGGTTAAGCATCATTTGGTATAGTATTGCCACATCATTAGCGCTGGCAAACAAGCCTGCGTGGCCCGCTACACCGCCCATCAGGGCTGCGGTAGGGTCGTGTACATAGCCTATTAAAAGGGAATGGCGGTCTGTTTTATCATCTTCTGTAGGGATGATCTGGTTAGGGCTAAAGCGGTATAAAGGCAAAAAGCCTGCTGTTTGCATCCCAAGCGGGTTATAAAACTTTTGCTGTACGTAGGTATTAAGTGGCGTGGCGGTAAGGGTTTCTACTATCTGCTGCATAAATAGCAGGCTTACATCACTATACACGTACTGGCCACGGGTTTTAACCGGCGAACGCAGCATATCCGGGAACATCACATCGTTAAAATAACCCTTCCTTAAATAATAACCTTCGTTTACCTTGGTGGTATATAAGGCAGATGAATCTGTGCTGTGGTCGGTTGGTTTAACCTTGTCAAAGGTTTGAATATCAGGGATAAGGCCGGCCTGGTGTTCTAAAACCTCGCGTACAGTCAGGCTGTTTTTATTGGTGTTGCGGGCCATAGGTATATAGGTACCTATAGTCGAATCGAGGTTCAGCTTGCCCTGGTCGTACAATTGCATAGCCTCCATGGTAGTGGCCGATATTTTGGTCATAGATGCCAGGTCGAAAATGTCGTTCAGCTTGTCCAGTTGGGCATTATCATACTGATGGTAGCCGTATGCCTTGTTAAAGATCACCTTACCATCTTTGGCAACCAATACCACACAGCCCGGGGTAGCACGGTTGGCAATGGCTTCACGTGCTATGGCGTCAATCTCGGTAAGGTTATCGGCGTTTATACCGGCATCTTCGGGTACCGAGTATTGTAAACGTATCTTGTTTGTGAGGAAACCACTACCTGTATGGTACTTTGCCGAGATGTTTTTGGTAAGCCTTTGTGTAACAGGCACTCCGCCAAAAATGGCTTGGGAATTATAAAATGCCGATACCACAGACTGCCGCTCGCTCCAAACTATAGGTACGGTAACATCGTTTAACCGGGCAAGTGCCTGGCTGGAGCCTACCAGCGAAATTATGACGTTTTTAAGCTTTTGATTATTGTTAATAAAGCCAAATATCTGCGGATTGTTTAAATCAGCATCGGTTAGGTGGATAATAAGTGTGTTATAAAACTTAGTATCCATGGTTAGGTTATCCAGCGTTTTTGGGCCTAAATAGTCGTTACCATTAACAGATAATACCTGGGTGTATTTGTTTAGCAAACTATCAAAACCCGCAGCATAAGTGCCTGCAAAATGTATGCTGGCTACCTTTATGGCATCAAGATGTTGTAAGGGGATAAGCTGTTTTTCGTTATTTAACAATATGGTTGATTGAGCTACCAGGTTTTGTTCATCCACATAAGCTTTACCCAAAAAAGGAGGGTTTTGCGCACAAGCCGAATTAAACAGAACGAAACCTAACAATACTAATAAACAGGCCCCGCCCTTATTTTTTCTCATAAACCTTAACACCATTTATATACGTTTTTATTACTTTAACATTAGGTAACTCGTTGCCTTTGGCTTTCATGATATCTTTATCCAATATCACAAAATCGGCATATTTACCAACTTCAATACTGCCTTTTTCCTTTTCTTCAAAGTTGGCTTTGGCTGCCCAAATGGTCATGCCCTTTAAAGCTTCGGTACGGTTAAGCGCGTTTTCCATCTGGAAACCACCAGTAGGCGATCCTTTAAGGTCTTTGCGCTCAACTGCTGCATAAAACGTATACATGGGGTTAATGTTTTCAACCGGGAAATCGGTACCTAAAGGTATCCAGCCATTTTGCTGCATAAAGGCCTTATAAGCATAAGCCGATTTTAAGCGCTGTGCGCCTAAGCGCTTTGCCGCCCAAACCATATCAGAGGTAGCATGTGTAGGTTGCACCGATGGTATAATGCTATACTCGCCAAACATTTTAACATCTTCCGGCGCAACAATTTGCGAATGCTCTATCCGCCAGCGTCTATCGTTTTTGCCCTTTAAAACAGCGGCGTAAGCTTTCAATATCACCCTGTTAGCCGAGTCGCCGATAGCATGGGTACACATTTGGAAGCCTTTTTCGTATATTTTTTTAGCTACTTCATCGTAATGCGCTTTAGGGCTTAGCAAAAAGCCGTTCCAATTCTTTTGGTCGGAGTATGGCTTTAACAAACATGCCCCACGCGAGCCCAGGGCACCATCAGCATAAACCTTAAAAGCGCGTACGTTTAAGCCCGGTGTTTTGTATGCGCCGCGTTTAAACAGGTAATCGTAGTTTTCCTGCTTATCGGCCAGCATCAGGTACATGCGCATCTTCAGGTCGCCTTTATGTTGTAGTTGTGCAATTACGTTAATTAGCGTATAAGGCAGGCCGCAATCGTCAACAGTGGTTAAGCCTACGGCTAAACAATTTTTTTGTGCCGATAATAGCGCGCTTTGTACAACCTGCTCGGTTGGCTCGGGTATTTTACGGGTAACTATGCCCACCGCGTTATCAACTAATATACCGGTTAGTTTACCGTTAACAGTTTCTATAGTGCCACCTATAATGGTTTGACCAGGCTTTATGCCTGCAATATTTAAAGCAGCCTGGTTGGCAATGGCAGCGTGCCCGTCAATACGGCTTAGCAGCACCGGGCGCACGGGGAACAACGAATCCAATTTGGCTTTAGAGGGGAACTGCTTGTTTACCCATATGTTTTGATCCCAGCCGTGGCCGGTTATCCATCCCTCTGTATTTTTGCCTGCATAGTTGCTCACGCTATCTACAATAGCATCCCAGCTTTTACTGCCGGTAAGGTCAACCTCCTGCAGGCCCAGGCCGTATTCAAAAAAATGCGCGTGTGCATCAATAAAACCTGGATAAACCGCTTTACCGCCTGCGTCAACCACTTCTTTAGCCAAATATTTCTGTTCTAATGTATCGGCTTTGCCCACAGCTATAATTTTACCGTTACTTACCACAAAGGCATCAGCAGTGGTAAAGGTGCTATCAACCGTGTAAACTACCGCGTTTTTTACAAACAGATCGGCGTTATATTCTTTTTGTTTACAGGCTACAATAAGTAAAAGCAGCGCGGGCCAAAGTTTCTTCATTTTATTGATTTGAACAGGTGGATGTAAATATTAATAATGTAAATAGTATATACAACTTTGTAAAGGTAAAGTTATGCTATCAAATATTTAATTTAGCATCGAAATAGGAGGGATTTTTTTTAATGCCAGATATTATACAGCTTTTACCGGATGCCGTTGCTAACCAGATAGCCGCCGGCGAAGTAGTACAGCGCCCGGCTTCGGCCGTAAAGGAGTTGATAGAGAACGCGATAGATGCAGGCGCCGATAAGATACAGTTAATACTAAAAGATGCTGGCAAAGGATTGATACAGGTGATAGACAACGGTTGCGGCATGAGCCTTACCGACGCCCGTATGTGCTTTGAGCGCCATGCTACATCAAAAATACGCAAGGCCGAAGATCTTTTTGCCATACGCACTATGGGTTTTAGGGGCGAGGCCATGGCATCTATAGCAGCAATTGCACAGGTGGAATTAAAAACGCGCCGTCACGATGACGAATTAGGTACCTGTATTGTTATAGAAGGATCGGAAGTGATAAGCCAGGAAGCCTGCTCTGCTAAGACGGGGACAAGCATATCTATTAAAAACCTTTTTTATAATACACCTGCCCGCCGTAACTTTTTAAAAAGCAACCCGGTGGAAATGCGCCATATTATTGACGAATTTCAGCGTGTGGCACTGGCTAACCCGCAGGTTTTTTTAACCATGCACCATGATGGGCAGGAAGTTTATCACTTGCCGGCTGCAGCGCTAAAACAGCGTATAGTGCATTTATTGGGTAATAACTACAACCAGCGCCTGGTACCTGTAGAAGAGGATACCACCATTATTAATTTGCGGGGCTTTGTAGGCAAGCCGGAGTTTGCCCGTAAAACCCGTGGCGAGCAGTTCTTTTTTGTAAATAACCGTTTTATAAAGGACGCTTATTTAAACCATGCTGTGCTAACGGCTTTTCAGGAGTTATTGCCCGATGAAACTTACCCGCTGTATGTGCTTTTTATAGACATCGATCCTTCAAAAATTGATATCAACGTACATCCCACTAAAACAGAAATAAAGTACCAGGACGAGAAGGCTATTTACGCTATTATCCGCTCGGCGGTAAAACGCTCGTTGGGTAAGTACAATATTACCCCAACGCTTGATTTTGACCAGGAGAACAGCATAGGGCACCTTATAACCCCAAAACCTTTTGAAGATATTATACAACCATCCATTGCCTTTAACCCTGATTTTAACCCTTTTGCGGCCGAAAAGAAGATAGAGCGAGAGATTCCCTTTTTGAGAAACACCAACGATCATTATAGCGCCATACCGCGTAACTGGGACACTTTATACGAGATAGGTAAAAAAGAGGAGACCCTGCAGCACGAGATGCATGCCGAAAAGAGTATCCCTATTGATGAGCAGGATATCAGTAAAACCAGCGAAAAGCAATTCTTTCAGGTACATAACAGGTTCATCCTATCGCAGATAAAATCGGGCTTTATGCTTATTAATCAGCAAGCCGCGCACGAGCGTATTTTGTACGAACGTTTTTTACAGCAATTACAAAACCATTCCGGAGTGAGCCAGCAAAGCTTATTTCCGCAATCGGTTACACTAAACAGCAGCGATTTTGAGTTATTGAAAGAGTTATTACCTGATATTAGGGCATTAGGCTTTGACATACGCGAGTTTGGTAAAAACACAGTGGTGGTTGAAGGTATACCGGCTGATATTACCAACGCTAACGAGCACCAGTTATTAGAACAATTATTAGAAGGCTTTAAAAACAACCTTGCTATATTAAAGTTAGATAAGCGCGACAACCTTGCCCGCTCGCTTGCCCGTAACGCAGCGCTTAAAGCGGGGGTAAAATTATCTATGGAAGAAATGAACCAATTGGTTGACCAGCTTTTTGCCTGCCAAATGCCAAACCTTGCGCTAAATGGCAAGCCTGTAATTAGTACCTTTACATTGAACGAACTGGCCGAGCGATTTGAAAAATAACCTTAACTTATAACAATTACCTGATATAAACATGCAATCACCGTTTGCTAATATTCCACCGGTTGTAAAAAACCTGTTAATTATAAATGTTATCTTTTTTATTGCAACCTATGCATTGGGTCAATTTATTGATCTGAAAAGTATTTTAGCAGCCTATTATCCATTTTCACCATCATTCAGGCCATGGCAAATACTTACTTACATGTTTATGCATGCGGGTTTCCAGCATATATTCTTTAATATGTTTGCCCTGTACATGTTCGGCCCTATGCTGGAATATACTTTAGGTTCAAAAAAATTCTTTAACTATTATTTTATCACCGGTATTGGCGGTTATGTTCTTTACATGGCGGTACAAGCCATACAAATACATGCTATAACAGGTGGATTCACTATACCGCACCCCGAGTTAGAGGCTTCGTATTTTCAGTATGGGAGCCAGGAAAATGCGCAGGCTTTATATGCCTATTTTAATTTTCCAATGTTAGGCGCATCAGGTGCAGTATTTGGTATACTGGCAGGCTTTGGCATGTTGTTTCCAAATTTAGAAATGATGATATTGTTTATACCTGTACCCATTAAAGCTAAGTATGTGGTCATCGGTTATATCGCTATCGAATTATTCTCCGGTATCGGGCAGTTTGCCGGCGATTCGGTAGCACATTTTGCTCACCTTGGCGGGGCATTATTTGGCTTTATTTTGTTAAAAATTTGGGGTACAAAAAGGCCTAACAATTTCTATTAATACTGGTTTACTAATCATATATATTACTGTTTTTTATGAGCACCCTTTGGCAAGATATTCAATACAAGCTGTTAAAGTCGGGCAATAAGTTAACCTTGCTCATAGGTATTAACGTTATTGTTTTCCTGGTTATAAATATATTAGCTGTTGTTGAGCAGCTTTTTAGCGGTTTCGGCAATAGTGTAATACTCAATTTTACTAACGAATACCTGCTTTTACCGGCATCGTTACCTAAATTGCTTTATCGTTTTTGGACACCTCTTACCTATATGTTTATGCATGCAGGTATCTTTCACATCCTGTTTAATATGCTTTGGCTGTATTGGATGGGGCAAATATTTGAGGAGTATCTTGGTAACAAACGCACTATAGGTTTATATCTATTTGGTGGCCTTGCCGGTGGTATATTATTTATAATTTGTTATAACATTATACCTGCCTTTACCAGCGTTAATGCCGCACAAGGAGCGGTGGTGGTAGGGGCTTCGGCAAGTGTTATGGCTATTGTATTTGCCACCGCCACATTACTGCCTGATTATACCGTATCATTAATGTTTATAGGGCCCGTAAAATTAAAGTGGATAGCTTTATTTTATGTAGTGATAGATTTTTTGGGTATAGCAGGTGCTAACGCAGGCGGAGAAATTGCCCACCTTGGCGGCGCTTTATTTGGCTTTATGTACATTAAACAAATGCAGCGCGGCAACGATTGGATATTGGGTATAAGCAAATTATTTACACCCAAGCCAAAAATGAAGGTGGTTAATAACACAGGTAGCGCAGTTAAAACGCCCACAAAACCACGGCAAGAAGATATTGACCGTATTTTAGATAAGATATCAAGTAAAGGTTATGACAGCCTGAGCAAGCAGGAGAAAGAAACACTATTCAGAGCAAGCAACAATAATGAAGGCTAAAAAGCGGGAGTTGCCTTTTTTTGACAAGCTTTTTTTATGGCTTAACGTAATGTTATGCCTTGCATTGCTGTTAAGCTACTTAGCACCTAACACGGACCCCAGAACATTTTGGCCAATTGCTTTTTTTGGCCTTGCCTACCCGCCGTTACTACTGGCTAATGTGCTCATGATGGTTTACTGGATCATCCGTAAAAGTTATTTATCGTTTGTATCGGTAATATGCATATTAGTTGGCTACAAGGTTTTAACAAATAACATCGGTTTCAGGCTGCCGGCAAGCAATGTAAAATCAACCAGCCCACGGGCGGTGCGTTTAATGACTTATAACGTGCATAATTTTAAGCATTATGGCTCAAAAAATGATGTATCGACCAAGCGGGAGATATTGGCGCTGATCACAGAGCAAAAGCCAGATATAATAGGCATACAGGAGTTTTATACCCGCAAAAAAGGCGAGTATGATATGATAGACTCCATCAAAAAAATAATGGGGGCCAAATATTATTATTTCGAGCCTTTTAGTTCTTCAAGCTCCGAATCTATAGGGATGGCCATATTTTCAAAATTCCCTATAAAAAACCATGGCCTTATTATGCTTACGTTTAAGGGAAGTACTAACCAGTGCCTGTATGTTGATGTAGAAAATAATGATGTTAAGTTTAGGATGTACAGCGTACACCTGCAATCCATTAACTTTCAACCGCAGGATTACGAGTATTTGGGTACACTCTCAAAACAAGGGAAAACTAATATGGGGGCTACCAAGCGCCTGGGTAGTAAATTAAAAAGCGCTTTTTTAAAGCGCAGCGACCAGGTAGTGATCATAAAGGATCATGCTAAGACCTGTACTACACCGTATATCATATCAGGCGACTTTAATGATACGCCGGCATCATTCTCGGTAAACCAAATGGCCAAAGGGCTTAAAAACGCGTTTTGCGAAAAGGGATCGGGATTGGGCCGTACCTATAACGGCGATTTCCCGAACTACCAGATAGATTATGTGATGGTTAGTCCGGGTTTTAATGTGGCCGATTACCAGATCATTGAGAAAAAATTGTCAGACCACTATCCTTTACGCACCGACCTGGTATTAAAATAACATCAGCTAAATTAAACTCCACGCCTAAAATTGTAAGTTTGCGCTTATGGAACAAAAATTATTTGTTTACAACACTTTAACACGTAAGAAAGAAGAGTTTATACCGCTTAACGAAGGCCATGTTGGCATGTACGTTTGCGGCCCCACTGTATACAGCGATGTTCATTTAGGCAACTGCCGTACGTTTATATCATTCGATCTTATTTTTCGCTACCTGCTGCACCTGGGCTATAAGGTGCGTTATGTGCGAAATATTACTGATGCCGGCCACCTGGAGGGCGATAGTGATGAGGGCGAGGACAAAGTATCTAAAAAGGCTAAGATAGCACAGTTAGAGCCTATGGAGATCGTTCAAAAGTACACGGTTGATTTTCATGAGGTGATGAAAATATTTAATGCGCTGCCACCAAGTATTGAGCCTACTGCAACCGGGCACATTATTGAGCAGATTGAATTGGTTAAAGAGATATTAGCTAAAGGATATGCTTATGAAGAGAACGGATCAATATACTTTGATGTTGAAAAATACAACCAAACCCAGGATTACGGCATACTAAACGGCCGTAAGCTGGAGGATATGCTGAATAACACCCGAAGTTTAGGTGGCCAGCACGAAAAACATGGCAAGCTTGATTTTGCACTTTGGATAAAGGCTAAACCCGAGCATTTAATGAAATGGCCTTCGCCCTGGGGCGTGGGTTTCCCGGGATGGCATCTTGAATGTTCGGCCATGAGCAGTAAATACTTAGGTCACCAGTTTGATATACATGGCGGTGGGATAGACCTGATGCCTACACATCATACCAACGAGATAGCGCAAAGCGTAGCCTGCTGCGGTAAAAATCCCGCAAATTATTGGCTGCATACTAACATGCTTACCACCAACGGGCAAAAAATGTCAAAATCGTTGGGGAATAGCTTTTTGCCGCACGAATTGTTTTTAGGCACACACCCCTTGCTTAAAAAGGGCTATAGCCCCATGACGGTGCGATTCTTTTTTATGCAGGCCAGCTACCGCAGCACGGTTGATTTTAGTAACGAAGCGATTGAGGCAGCAGAAATTTTTTATAAAAGGCTTGCTGAGGCTGCAAAAAAATTGGTCACGCTTGAACAAAACGCGTTAATAGCTGTTGATGCGGAGGCTGATGCTACGATAAACGAGTTTTGTGATGACTGCTATCATGGCATGAATGACAATTTTAACTCGCCGAAAACGTTAGAAGCACTAAGTAATTTATCTAAATGGATAAATACATTTGCAACTGGAACACGTAATTCGGGAGAAATAGCTGCTAATACATTTGAACGGATGAAGAAAACTTACAATGATTTCTTTTTCGATGTTTTAGGGTTAAAGCAGGATGATAATGAGAATGCCGATACAGATGAGCTGTTGAGCCTGATTGTTAAGCTGCGTAACGAAGCTAAAGCAAACAAGGATTACGCAACATCAGATAAGATACGTGAAGGCCTTAAGCAAATAGGTTTTCAATTAAACGATAACAAACAAGGTACTACCGACTGGATAAAAATATAAAGCAACGTTAGCAAAGGCAGCTAACATCATGCTTAAATTAGTTATAATTGCCTTACTAAATCTATTACCACACTTATGAGAAAATTAATATTAGCGGCTACCATTTTATCAGGTTTAAGCTTTAATGCATTAGCACAAACTGCTCCTACACCTGTTACTGTGCAAAAGGTTGTTACAGCCGAACAAGACTTTAACAAACTGGTTGAGCGCAAGGGTATTAAACAAGGTTTTTTGAGTGTGGCAGATGTTGAAGGCATAGTATTTAAACCTAATCCTGTTAAAATAACTGAGTTTTACAGCACTATAGATAAGCAACCCGGAAAATTGAGCTGGGAGCCTAAATTTGCGCGTATATCTGCCAATGGCGATCTTGGCTTTACTGCCGGCCCATATGTTTATCAAAACGGTAAAACCGAGGATGATAAGCTATATGGCGATTACGTATCCGTATGGCGTTTAGATGCCGATGGCAAATTTAAGCTGTTGATAGATTTAGGCATACAACACCCTGAGGCTGAACAAGCTGCTATTGTTGACTTTAAGGAGCCCGATCTTTCAAAGCAAAAGGCGGCAAGTAAAGATCCTTTTAACGGTAAAAACGTAATATTAGCTACTGACAAAACCCTCAATCACTCGTTAGAAATATCGGCCCTGGCGGCATATAAGGAGTTTTTGAGCCCCGAAGGCCGTTATTACTTCCCTGGCTTTCAGCCAATGACAGGGCCGGATAAGATATTGAAGTTTTTGGATAATGAGGGTATCAGTATCAGTGCCGAAACGTTAAACGCGGGCCGGTCTACCAGTAACGACCTGGCTTACAGTTATGGCCGTGCACGTATAAAAAAGGGCAATATTGTTAATAATTACAACTACGTTAGGATATGGGAAGTGGATGCTACACACAAGTGGAACATGCTGCTTGAAATATTTTCGACTGTAGAAAATTAAGCTACAGGCTTTGCGCACTTAGCTATAAATTTTTCCATTTCTTTGTTGGTTACAGCGGGATTTTTCCACTTTTTTCGCTATCGGGCACTTACTAATATAAAATTTATTTTGAATAAAACAAGTTTTACTTTTAGTCCGATAGAATTGGTGCGGACGGATGCGTCCGAAAAGGCGAAATAATTTTCAGGTGTTTGTTTGCTGCTAACCTTTAGAACAAGGTTTCAATAATATCATTTGCAGTAAGGCCTTCGGCCTCGGCGTGGTAGCTGCGCACAATGCGGTGGCTTAGTATGGGCTTAGCCACTGCCTGCACATCCTCAATATCCGGCGAGTACTTTCCGTTTAATACAGCGTGGCATTTGGCGCCCAGTATCAAAAACTGCGATGCACGCGGCCCGGCGCCCCAGTTTAATAGACGCTTTACCTGAGGTGTGGCAAACTCGCTGTTGGGGCGGGTTTTTGATACCAGCTTTACAGCGTATTCAAGCACATTATCGGTTACGGGTATATTGCGTACCAATTGCTGGAAATAAATGATCTGTGCGGCGTTTAATTGCTTATTAACGCTAACCTTATTGGTGCTGGTAGTGTTTTTAACCACTTGCAGCTCCTCGGCAAATGTTGGATAGTCTAAAGCTACGTTAAACATAAAACGGTCTAACTGGGCTTCGGGCAGGGGGTAGGTGCCTTCCTGCTCAATAGGGTTTTGTGTGGCCAGTACAAAAAACGGCTGTGAAAGCTTGTGGGTAACACCGGCCGCGGTAACGGCTTTTTCTTGCATAGCCTCTAAAAGGGCGGCCTGCGTTTTTGGCGGCGTACGGTTTATCTCGTCGGCCAAAATAATATTTGAAAAAACCGGGCCGGGGATGAATTTAAAGTTCCGGTCCTCGCCCAAAATCTCCGACCCTATAATGTCAGAAGGCATCAGGTCGGGGGTAAACTGGATGCGCTTAAAGTCGAGGTCTAAAACCTGCGATATGGTTTGCACCAGCAATGTTTTTGCCAGGCCGGGTACCCCTACCAACAGGCAATGCCCATTGCTAAAGATAGATATCAATACATACTTAATAACCTCGTCCTGGCCTATAATAACCTTGCCAATTTCTGTACGAATTTGCTGATAAGCATTTTTCAATGCATCGGCAGCCTCTACATCCGAGCGGTATTGCATATAAAATTATGGTTTTGCTTGTGCGGTAACCGGTGTGTTATCCCATCCTTGTACCGATGGACATACCTGGAACTCCGGATCAATTTTTATAAAAGTTTCTTTCCTGCGTTTATCAAACCAGGTAGCTATAGTGCGGTTGAGCTTTTCGGCGTTAGCATCTTCTTTCAACTTGGCAAAATCCTGATCAAGATTAGCCTTGTGCGCATCTGTAACAGATTTTAAGAACAATATCTTATAGCTTTTTTTACCTGTTTGCGCATCAGTGAAAAGCTGTGGTTTTGATATGGTTCCCACTTTCATGGTATCGGTTATCAGCGCTATTTGCGGGTCAAGCTTATCGGTAGGGATGTAGGTTGAACGGGTTTGCACATTCTCCGCATTTAACAGCATACCACCGTTAAACTTGGTGTCTTTATCATCCGAATAAAATGCCGCCGCGCTCGAAAAATCGAACTTCTTAATGGTCATCATAGCATTATAAACGCTATCGGCAGTTACTTTTGCCCTGTCTAAACTGGCTTGTGTAGTAGCCGGTATAATTAGTATATGGCGTACATGCACCTGCTCGCCGCGGCGCTCTATCACCTGTAAAAAGTGAAAGCCATATTCTGTTTCAAAAACCGGCGATATTTCGCCTGCTTTTAATTTAAACGCGTTAGCTGCAAATTCCTTTACGTAAGTTGTACGGTCGGCAAAACCCAGGTCGCCACCTTCAAGTGCCGATTGCGTATCTTGCGAATAAACCCTGGCCAGGGTAGCAAACTCTTCGCCCTTTTTTACCCTTGTGCGCAGGTCTTCGGCCTTTTGCTTGTAGTATTCTTTTTCTTCGCGGTTAAGCTTTGGCGAAAACACGATCTCGCCCACTTCTATCTCTTTATTGTATGACGGAAGGCTATCCTTGCTTATAGATTCGAAGTATTTTTTAACATCCTGCGGGGTGGTATTTACCTTTTCGGTAATTTTTGCCTGCATACGCTGGGCAATAAGGCTTTCTTTAATATCGGGGCGCAACTCATCTTTGTATTGGATAACCGAGCGGCCTAAAAACTGCTCCAGTCTTTCCTGCCCGCCTGCGCGTTGTATAAACGAGCGCATCCTTCGGTCAACTTCGCTATCCACATCTTCGTCTTTTACCTGCACGCTATCAATTACGGCTTGTTGAGCAAGTAATTTTTGTGTAAGCTGCCTTTGTAGTATCAGGCATTTTACGCTTGGGTTTGGCTGCTGGCCGCTTACCAGGTATTGCGCGTATTGTAATTCGATGTCTGATTGTAAAACTATACTGTTACCAACAACAGCTGCTATTTTATCAAGTGTGCGTGTTTGTGCCTTAGCTATGGTAAAAACTAAAAGGATATTTAAAATGGACAGTCCGATTTTTCTCATGAATATGTTGTACTAATACTACGGTTATCAAGCCGTTAAAAATGCAAATTTCGGTAAAATTTATTAATAATAATGTATAATTAAGCCGATGTACGAATATGCCTATAAAGCATCAATAGGATTAGGTACTTTTGGTTAAAAAATGTTAAATATTGTATATGAAGGTTGATAACCCCAATGCATACCGTTTTATATTAGAGGATGAGATTTACTTACTCGAAAAAGATAAAGTAAGCCGGCCCCAACCTGTACCGCAACCAGTTGCCCCAACCCCGGTAATTGAAATAAAAACGCCCGATGTAGTATTTAATTATATGGGTAAAAACAATAAAGCCTTTTTAATACTGGTAAACTACAGCGGAGAGCAATTTATACCTGCCGCGCATTTAACCGCGCTTGAAAACATACTTAAAGGCAAGCAATTGGGCCTTGATGATGTAGCTATATTTAACCTGAACAATTATGCCGATACGGGCATTGACCAGCTTACCCAATATTTTAAACCCGCTAAACTATTGGTATTGGGGCAAAACGCTATGCCAAACGGTATAAGCACCCTTACGCTAAACCAGCCCACACAAATAGGGGGTATTGCGGCGCTATATAGCTTTGGCTTTGATGACATGATGGATAATGTGGCCAATAAAAAGGCTTTTTGGGAACAGATGAAAAAACTTTAACATGAAGCAGTTAGTATTTGCTACCAATAACCAACACAAACTGCAAGAGGTACTGGCCAAAATAACCGGCGATATTAAACTGCTTAGCCTTGATAATATAAACTGCCATGATGATATTGCCGAAACCGGATTGACCTTTAACGAGAATGCATCCTTAAAAAGCCATTACATCTACCAAAAATATCAGCTTAATTGTTTTGGCGATGATAGCGGCCTGGAGATTGATGCGCTGAATAACGAGCCGGGTATTTATTCGGCAAGGTATGCGGGTAAGCATGGCAACCATGAGGCTAATATGGATAAAGTACTTGCGCAGTTAAATGGCGTTACTAACCGTAAGGCCCGTTTCCGTACGGTGATATCGTTAATATGGGACGGCGAGGAACATTTTTTTGATGGCGTAGTAAAGGGCACCATCCGTACCGAACGATGCGGAACAGCAGGGTTTGGCTATGACCCTATATTTGAGCCCGAGGGCTATAACATTACCTTTGCCGAAATGAGCCTGGAAGAGAAAAATAAGATAAGCCACCGCGGCAGGGCTGTAGAGCAGTTGATCGATTTTCTAAACACCCAATAGTATTTAGGGCTTAGTGGCTTTTACAGCCGCGCTATCTTGCTTTGTATTGGCGGGTGGCGCAGTGGTGTCCTGCTTAACTTTAATGGCAGGAGCGGCCTTATTTAGCGTAGTATCGCTGCCTGCTTTTATGGGCTGGCTGTTTATAAGCGAATCGGGCGTGGGGGATTTTGACACCTTGGGTACAAGGGCCTTACCGTTTGCAGGCTTTTTAGCCGCAGGTGCTGCCTTTGCAGGCGCCGGGTTATTTTTACGGTTATAGGATGGAATGATAGATTCTTTAGAAACTGGCCTTTCCTTTGGTTTCCACAAAAATCCTTTTAGTATTTTATCGTCCTCGGTATATTTATCTAATGGGCCATAACGTTGCTCGGGCTTTACGTATGATTTGATGGTGCTGGCCTTGTTGTCTTTAAAAGTGATGGCAATGCGTGTACTTAACGATCGCTGCATACCATCTACCTTTTTTAAGCTATCGCGAGAGAAGTAAATACTTTCGGCATTGCCGGCAATGTACATGCGGTCCAGCTTATCATCTTTAAAATAACCCTTCATTTTTTTGCCGCTCATTTGGTTAAAATGCGTCGAGTCGGCATTTTCGATATTGACAATAAAAGCCGAAGGGAAAATATTCATGTTGTTCAGCTTCTTGTTCTTCATTTGCAGGGTAATAGTATCGCCTGATATTTGCGAACCTTGGGCCCATATAATAGGCTGTATAAAACAATGCAGTGTAGAGTCGCTGTAACTGTAAAACATCGAATCGGCCTTGGCCTGCAGGTCCGATTTAAACAGCTTGGCATGGTGATATGCCTTTACTATCCTTATCCGCGCCGTATCGCTTAAAACAACAGGCGGCGTAAAAAATATTGGGTCTTTATCCTCTTCGCGCACGTCCGGTGCTTTTTTAACTGCCCCCGGTTTTGCATTAGCTACGGCAGACTCAACTTTAGGCGCACCAAAAAAATCGGGGTGATAGTAGTTGGTATCGGCAAGCACACGCGGGTGCTTTAAAACCAGCATTTTGGCGGCCTTTTTAGCTTCGGCTTTTTCGGCTGCGGTAAGTGGTTTTACTTTAATGGTAGTATCCCTAATACCGGCCAGCCGTTGTTTTTCCTGCATTATCTTCAGGTTTTTAAACGTCAATATCTGTGTTTCCAGCGTATCTGCCGAAATATATATCGAATCGCGTTTTACTTTTTCGGGCGCCTTTACAGCCAAAGTGGTATCAGCAGGTACGGGCTTCTCTTTTGGGTTTATGGGGATGGTGTTTGCAGGGGCTGTAATTTTGGCTACTGTAGTTTGCTTAACCGCTTTACTGTTATCCGCCTTTTTAGCGGTGGCTTTGGCTACAGGCACCGTATCTTTTTTAAGGGTGTCCTTTTCTTCGGTAACAATAATTACATAGGGGTCTTGCGTTACAATCGTTTTTTCGTCAGCTTTATAATAAGTAGCCAGGTCGCCCTTAAGTGTAATATTTTGTTCCCTGTCATGAAAAGTAACCCGTTTTACGGCACGGCCATAGCCATTTAGTTTATCGTAAAATAAACTATCGCCCTTTAAGGTTTTTGTGCCCTGCTTGTACAGGTTTTTTTTACCAAAAAATGCCTGCTCGGTTACGGTATTATACAGGCCGTTTTCGGTATACAAGGTGTCTTTTTTATCCTTGGTATCGTAAATATTGGTTGGCCCGTAAAAATAGGCTATACGTGTACCGCTATTGTAGCGCAGGGTATCGGTTTTAATTAACGCATCGGGGGTAACAAGCACCACATTGTATCTAAAGTAGGCATCGCGCGAAAAGGCGAAGTAATAGCCATTTTTGCTGGTTAGGGTATTGTCTTTATTTACCAGCTTACCACCGCCGGTGTAAGTGCCTATGCGTGTAGCTGTGTTATAGGTAAGGTAATTGGTGGTTAAGGTTGCATCCTTATCAATCATCCTTACATTATCGGTAAGTATAGCAACTTTAGTGTTGCCATTGTAATTAAGCTTATCCGAATAAATGTTTAGCGTATCGCCCTGTGTTATGTTTACATGGCCAAAAGCATCAAAGGCATTGTTTTGGGCATACAGATAAGCACTATCCGACCGCATGATCGAATAATCTTGCTGAAATACACCTTTGTAAACTTTTATTACGTCCTTTCCATTAATTTTGATGGCTTCGCTGCTTTGCGACTGAATAAGGTTTACTACAGATTTTTTTTGCCCAAAAGCAGCAACGGTAATCGTTAGTAAAAAAAGACTTAAGACGTATTTTATCACAATGGCAAAATTAGTTTTTTGCAGGGGTTTTAAATTAATAATTTTGATGTATGCTTCCTGTTAAAAGTTTCACTGATTTTGTTGAGCAAAATAACCTTTTTACACCTGCCGATAAAATACTGGCAGCTGTAAGCGGGGGCATGGATTCCGTCCTGATGGCGCATTTACTAAAAGCCGCAGGCTATGAATTTGGCATTGCCCATTGTAACTTTATGCTGCGGGGCGATGAAGCCTTAGCCGACCAGGAGTTTACCCGTAAACTGGCGCTGCAGTTAGGCGTAAGCTTCCATACCATTGATTTTGATACCAGCCAATATGCTGCCGATAATAAAATATCCATTCAAATGGCGGCACGCTACTTGCGTTATCAATGGTTCGGTCAAATCAGTCAGCATTTAGGATACCAGGTTATTTCCCTTGCTCATCATCAGAACGATACGATCGAAACAATATTGTTAAACCTTACACGCGGTACAGGCATAGCCGGCCTGCATGGTATTTTGCCAAAAAATGGCAACCTGGTTAGGCCACTGATGTTTTTAACCCGCGATGAGATAAAGGCGATTATTGAACAGGAAAATTTGGCCTTTGTGGAGGATGCGTCCAACTCGTCGACCAAATATGCCCGTAATAAAATTCGGCACCAGGTTATACCTGTACTAAAAGAATTAAACCCATCGCTTGAAAGCACTATTGAAAGCAACCTGCAGCATTTTAGGGAGTTGGAGCAATTGCTGAACGACAGGGTAGCCGTTTTAAAGGATGACATGCTGGTACCACACAAAAAAGATGTGCATATATCCATAGCCGCTATAGCGCAATTATCGCCAAAGCGGTTGTTACTGTCGGAGTTATTGCAACCGTATGGTTTTATAGCCACCGTGGTTGATGACCTTATATCAGCCTTACAAAAGCACCCGGGCCGGGTATTTGAAAGCCCCGCGTTTACTTTGATTGTTGACAGAACCGAACTGATTATTACCCCGAAGACTAATGATAAGGAAGACAGTGTGGTAATTGAGGCAAATGCCCATAGTATAGATTACAAGCACTACAAGTTAACCTTACTGCATGATGATAGCGCGCTGGTGATAAAAGATAACCCAATGGCGGTATCAGTTAATACAGATAAGCTTATTTACCCATTAACGCTGCGCAACTGGCAGCAAGGCGACCAGTTTTATCCGCTTGGGATGAAAACACGCCAAAAGCTGAGCGATTTTTTTACCCATCAAAAGGTGCCGCTGCACAAAAAGAGTGATGTACCTATTTTGGTAAATGGTAATAACGATATTATTTGGATAGGCGGCTACCGGCCCGATGAAAGGTACAAAGTGGACAGTAAAACTAAAAAAGTTACTATATTCGAATTATATAATTATGAGCGATAAACCGGTTTTTATAGAAAAGCAATACCTGGGCAGGGAGTTTATACCTATCACCATTCGTTTGGTTTTAGCTATGTTTTGCTTTGCTGCCTACTTTTTTACCGATGAGCGCGAGCGTAACGGCGACCTGCTGGCCGTAGTTGGTTTTGCCATTATCACGGTATCTATTATACTGGGGTTTTTCCTTCATTTTCGTACGCAGGTAAAAAATAAAAGCATCATACTGGATGGGCTGTGGACCACCCGCCTGGTTAAGATAGATCTTAACAGCATTGTTAAGGTAGAAAAAGGGTCGTACAGCCGATATTTGTTTAACAACCCGGTATATAACCTGCATACCAAAGGTACCATCCGTTTTTTTACGGCAGGTAACGATGCCATTCATTTAACTGATAGAGACGGGTTGGTATACATCATTGGATCGCAGCATGCCAACGAGTTTTTACGGGCGATCAAAGAAGAAATGAAACAAGCGTAAAGCTTATTACAAAAACTTAGTGTGTTTGATAGCTGGCCAGATCGGTATACAGGTTACGGAACGAACTGCGTATACCAAAGGTGATCACGCTGGTTTTCTGATGAAACTGGATGTTCTTTTCGTCGCGGTAGATGCCGCCAAGCTCAAGCCGAAGGTTATACTTGGGGTTTAACAAATATGCCACCTTGCCTTGCAAATAAACCATGCTGGTGCTTAAACCCTGGCCTATATGGTTATCGTTTTGGGTTACCGGCTCGCGGTACGACAAGAAGATATCCTTACCATAATTCAGGTCGTTTACATCTAAACCATATTTACCATAATCCAACTCACCCGAAAGATCAAAGCGTTTATACGAGTAGCTTAGCAGGCCCGCTGCTTCCCTAAAGTTGGCGCCCCAGGGGTGTGCCAAAGGTTCGCTATTAGCCGAGTAGTTTAATATTGAGGCGCGCTCCGAGTACATGTACGGGCGGGCGTTATTGGTTTCGGCAAGGTAGTTAAGGCCTTTTACGCCGAACAGGTTGGCACCCCTAAAACCAATTTGGTAAGCAAATTTATTATTTACATAACCGGGGGTCGAGAAAAATTTACTTGCGGTAAATTCATCTAATGCAAACTGCCCGTAGGCTGTTACGCCATCGGTGATTTTATACTTGGTGTTTAGGCCAATAAGCGCGTTATCCGGCGAACCGTTTGCTGCCTCAACGGGTCTTAAAAATATAACCGGGTTAATGTAGCTAAAATCAAAGCCATGGGTGTGGCCTGCATTATCGGTATTAGCCCATATGATCGAGTCGAAGAAACCAATAGACAGGCGGTTGTTCACGCTCCAGTCCAGGTAATGAAAGACACCCCATTTACGGCGATTGATTAGCAGATCGCTGGTTAGGGCAGGGTCGGCAAAGTTGGCCCACATGGCCATGTATCTTACATTACCCAATGTTGCTGTCAACTTAAAAAATGGGTACGGCGAGGCATAATCGCTTAACAGTAACGAACGGTAGCCATCCCCAATAAAGGTTTTATCGCGGCCGGCAGTAATGTTCAAATACTTTACAGGCGTGTACGACGCTATAGCCGTTACATAGCGCCAATCGAAATCGTTTTTATTATTGTTAAATACACCAGCGTAGGCCTGCCCCGGCACAATACCAACCTGCCTTATGTAGGTGGCCAAATAATTAGGCACCGAGCCACGGTTTAAGTAGCCGCTTACATTGTAGTAAAACTTGCTGCCGGCGGTGCCGCCTAATTGCAGACCTATGGAGTTAAGGTAAGTGGTTTTCTTTGTTGAAAAGTCGCGGCCTATGTTAAAGTCAGGTAGCAGGTCGGCATAAAAAGTTGAAGTTGGCTTTTTTATATCGATCAAATGCTCGTTAAAAAGCTTACGATATATCAACCCGTTGTTGCTGCTATTACTGCCATAATTCATCAACGAATCGTAATGAAAATGCAACAGCGAATCGTCGGCAAAAAATGGCTTTAACGAACTATGAAAGCGGGTTTTTGTTGAATAAACATCAGCATCCAATTTTTGGTAAAACTGGTACGAATAAGGTTGATACACAACTTGCGCACGAGCCGCTATTGCAGTAACCAGTAATATTAAAATGCTGGTGAAAAGTTTCTTCATATATATGCCTATATGAATAATTAACAGTAATTATTCAAAATAGTTAGGGGTGGTATATCCACCTTTTTTTAAGTGCTCATCTTTCTTGGCCAGGTGCAAGTCTGATTGTACCATATCTGTAACCAGCATTTGCAGGTCGTATTTTGGTTCCCAACCCAATTTTTTCTTAGCTTTTGATGGGTCGCCTATTAACAGGTCAACCTCGGTAGGCCTAAAATATTTAGGATCTACCTTAACTACCGTTTGCCCAAATTTTAACGAGTCGGTATTTAGGCCTAATTGATCGGCTTTTTGCTGGTCAATGTCAATTATCACGCCCTTTTCATTCTCGTCCTTGCCACTAAACTCAACCTCGATACCTAATTCGGCAAAGGCCATTTTAATAAATTCCCTTACGGTGGTAGTTACGCCTGTAGCAATTACATAATCTTCGGGTACATCCTGCTGAAGCATTAGCCACATAGCAACAATATAATCTTTAGCGTGGCCCCAGTCGCGCTGTGCCGATAGGTTACCTATGTATATGCAATCCTGTAAGCCCAAGCCAATTTTAGCTACAGCACGGGTTATTTTACGGGTAACAAAAGTTTCGCCACGTATAGGGCTCTCGTGGTTAAATAATATACCATTGCAGGCATACATGCCGTATGCTTCGCGATAATTAACTATTATCCAATAGCCATATAACTTAGCTACTGCATAAGGCGAACGCGGGTAAAAAGGTGTTTCTTCACTTTGCGGTACTGCCTGTACCAAGCCGTATAACTCTGATGTTGATGCCTGGTAAATACGGGTTTTGTGGGCAAGGCCTAATAAACGTACTGCTTCTAACACACGCAATACACCTATACCGTCGGCATTGGCGGTATATTCGGGTGTATCAAAGCTAACTTTAACGTGGCTTTGCGCGCCTAAATTATATATCTCATCAGGCTGAATTTCCTGAATAAGACGAATAAGATTTGTTGAATCTGAAAGATCGCCGTAATGCAGCTTGAACTTAACACCGGTTTCATGCGGATCATGATAAAGATGGTCTATCCTATCGGTATTAAAAGAGGACGACCGGCGTTTAACGCCATGTACCTCGTAACCCTTTTTTAGTAAAAACTCAGCTAAATATGCGCCATCCTGGCCGGTAATTCCTGTTATTAAAGCTACTTTCATTAATAAATATCAGTGTTTTATAAGCTACAATATTACCAATATTTATTGTAAAAGCTTATATGGGTAATATACAAGTAGGGTTAATATTAAATGCCGGCAACGGTATCTTCCAGCTCGCGGTACCATTCTTCGCCATATTTACGAATAAGCGGACCTTTTAAAAATTCATGCACACGCACTTTAAGTTCGTCGCCAAAAGTACATGCCGGGCTGCAAATGCTCCAGCGGTCGTAGTTTAAAACATCAAATTCCGGGTAAGGGGTAATACGTATGGGGTATAAATGGCACGATATAGGTTTTTGCCAGCTTATGGCGCCTTGCTCGTAAGCTTTTTCAATAGCACATTTAGTAATGCCATTTTCCCATATTACATAAGCACACTCTTTATTCACGTCTACACAGGGTGTGGTGTAATCGCCTTCAAAATCGGTAACATAAGTGCCTACCTCTTCAATAGTGGCTATGCCTTTGGCCGTCATATAGGGTTTTACCTTGGGATATATCTCGTCTAATATTTCCAGCTCATCATAATTTAACGGTGCGCCCGAGTCGCCCTCTAAACAGCAGGCGCCTTTGCATTTGTTTAAATTACATACAAAGTTTTCTTTTACCACATCTTCATGCAGCAACACATTCCCTACTTCGATCATATTTTACTTTTTAACAGGGTTTAGCGGATATTTTAGCCCGCTTGCCTGCGATAGGTCCATTACCAGGCTGCCCACAATCAATTCTACATGTGCCTTTACCGGTATGCGGTTCTTATCGTCAGTTATCCACAAATATAGCATACTGTTTTTTCTGAATATGCGCCCGGGGATAATTGTTGGATTAAATTTTAAACAGTTAAACGTGCCAAGGCTACATTTTACCTGCTCTTTACCTAAATAGGTAATAGTCAGCGAGTGTATGCCATCCTCTAAAAAGTAACGCATATCCAGCTTTTGGCCTATTTTTAACTGCGATACATCAATATTACGGGCAAAATAATAAGCCGACAAGAAATCAAAAACATTCCCTTTAAACGGGAATTTACCTTTGTCAGCCGTTATTACATTGTTCTCGTGGTCAAAGGTAACTTTGTCGCTATGGCGGTACTTAGCTTCCTGGCGGTTCTCCGAATAGTAATAGGGCAGCAGCGTTTGCGGATTGATAAATGTTTCGTACTGGTTGCGCACCTTAAATAAAAAATTAAAGGTGCCGGCAGTTTTAGCATCGGCTGCTATGTGCAATGCAGGTTTGTCTTCAAACCTTTTCGGGGTATTTTCTACCTTAATTACCGCCTCAGCAGCGGTAAATATGCCGTATCGTAACTTATAGGTTATTTGCTCGCCCGCCTGAAAAGCAACTTTGTTTGTTTTGGTAACCTCCTGGCTAAATGCTTTGGCAAAGCCTGTAAGCATTATAAGGGCTATATAATATTTCTTCATTTATGATGTATAGACGCAAGAACCGTACAACGGTTTAATCTTTACGTTTATAGATAGGTACTGTAGAGCATGGTTCGCCAAACATCAGGCTTTTTGCAACGGGTGTAAGCTTCTTTGTTAACTCTACATAAGCCGATACCGGAACGGGTATATCACCGCAGCCTTTTAACACTACTCGCTGGTCGCGGTATTGCTCTACATCAAGCCTGGCTATTTCTTTTACAAACAAAACGGTTTCTAATACATCAGCATCGCCAAAAACAACCTGGCTGGCATAGGGTGCCAAACGGTTGGCCAGCAGCATGTAGGCCCATGCAGGCACTATAGCATCGGCGGTACAGGTTACGGCAACATTTTTGCCCTGGTACTGGCTCCAGTCGTGTTCTTTTACAAACTCCCTAAAATCCTTTTCACGCAGCATCAGGCCATGAAACAAATTATCTTTTATATCATAAACCACGCGCTCGCCTTGCGGGTAAAATTGGGCAGGGTCTAAAGTAACCAACCCGCTTTGCGCAACCTTATTGATAATGTTTTCTTGTATTTCCATTGCTTACAGAATAAAAAAATCCGGCAACAGCTATAACGCCATTGCCGGATGCAAAATTACTTTAAATTTATCTTATAAGAACTTAGCGCGGTTATCTTTTACATTCGCCTTATCTTTCAGCGCATCAAGCACCTCGTTTTGCGAACGTTGCAGTATAGCCTGGCCCATTTGTTGTTTCTCTCTAACAGCATTGGTTAATTGTGCAGGGTTTGTAAAGCCTTCTAATACGGTTACAAACACACCGTTTTGGCCCTCGATAGGTTTTGACAGTTTATTTGGCTGCGAACCAAACACTGTACCCACTACCTTATACTCGGCTGCTGCACCCGGAATTACAGGGTTAGCAAACACTATATTTTGCAAAGGCACTACAGTTGAACCGGCTTTTTGAGCAACCTGGTCAATTGAAGAAGCACCGTTTAGCGCCGATTGTAATCTTGCGCTAAGTTGTTTTGCCTTAACACGAATTTTAACCATTGGCTCTAATTGTTTTTTAATAACATCTAAAGGTAATATGCCCTCAGGTTTTATTTGCGTTAAGTGGGCTACCACATACTGGTCGCCTGCGGCAAATACCTGGTCAGAGAAATCACCTTTTTCTGCCTTAAACGCCCATTTAACTATATCGCGTGCATTATCAAGGCCCGGCAGGCTTGCTGCTGTGCCATTTACATCATCAGCAGTTTTAACAGGTAAACCTGCGCTTTTAGCTTTTGCATCAAAGTTATCGGCAGATAACGAGCCTAAGAAACTTTGTGCCTTGCTGTATATAGCCGATTGTGTTTTGCTGCTTGGCGCTAATGGTTTATCAACCACGGCTACCTTAACTACTTTTGATGAACCTTTTTGATCTTCAATTTCTATTAAGTGTACACCGTATTGGGTTGTAATTACTTTAACATCGCCTTTTTTACCGTTAAATACGGCATCTTCAAACGCAGGGATCATAGCGCCACGACCAAATGTTGGCAACTCGCCACCTTTTTGGGCCGATCCATCAATTGAAAACTTGCGGGCAAGGTCGGCAAATGATGCGCCGCCTTGTATTAGTTTTTTAAGCGAGTCTGCTTTTGCAACAGCTTTATCAACACCGCCTTCGGTAGCAGGGTTAATTAAAATATGCCTTGCTCTAACAGAATCAGGGCCTACTCTTGCATCAATAAGCTTAGCTATTTTGTAGCTGCCACCTGCAAGGTAAGGGCCATAAACAAAACCTTTATCGGCACCAAACATTACCGAATCCAGCTTTGGATCAAGCTGGCCTTTATGCTGATAAACCAACGGTGCTTTTGTTTCAGAGTTTATCTGTACAAATAACGAATCGTTAGGTGTGGCTTTAAAATCAGCCAATAGTTTATCTACCTGTGCCTTTACACTTAAAGAGTCTTCTTTTGATGGTGCGGCGTTAAAGCTGATGTATTCAAAGCTTCTTAATTCCTGGGTGTTTTTAAACTCGGGCTTATGATCGTTGTAGTATTCGCTGTAATCGTCATCAGTAAGCTTAATTTTGCTATCAGGTATTGATGCATAATCAAGCGTGGTATATTTAAAGCTGGCTAATTTATTTTTAGCAAGGTAATCGTCCTGGGCATCAAGCGAGTTTACATACAAACCATTGCTTACCAAGGCCATGTATTTTTGTTGCTTTTTAGCTTCGATAAGTTGCTTTACAAAATCAGTCCAAGCAGCTAATTGTGCAGGGTCTGCCTTTGGTGTTTGCAGGTACTGTAAAAACTGGTTAAGCTTATTTTTATCAAACTGTCCGGTTTGCTGGTCAACAAACTGGCGTTGTATCTGCGGGTCGGGGTTGTTACCGCTTATCATAGCCTGGCTTTCTGCCTCGCCTACCACAATGCCTACTCTGTCTACCTCTTTATTTAACAACAATTGCGTTAATAAAGTATTCCAGGTGGTTTCCTGCAGATAATTGTTTATCTGTGGGGTTAAGCTTTGCCCCGATTGTTGTTTAAACTGCTGTGTGCTTTGCTCTAAACGCTGGCTAAAATCGCGGTAGGCTATTGCCTGGCCGTTAACTTCGCCTATATCGTTTACGTTTCCTTTAAAAAAAGAGCTTCCCGACTTTATTACCTCACCGGCAATAAAGGCAACAAGCGCCAATCCAATAACTCCTGCGAGAATTTTTCCCATTCGCTCCCGCAAATAACTCATGATACCCATACAACTATATATATTTTATATTTCTCAAAAAGAGGCGCAAGATACAATTTTTACTAAAATTCTATAACACAAAAATTTGCGTAATATTTTTAGCCCTATTGTGTCAAATCTCCGTTAACATGAATGACCGCTGTGGCATTTTGAAATATAGGATGCTGTAGCTTGTCATCGCTAACTACGCTGGTGCCCGTAACTACGTCGCCGCCAACTTTTGTCATCACTACTTTTTTGTTGGAGTATACTTGCTTTTTAAACTGGTTCCATATCAACTCATCAGATTTTAGTACAGATCCTTCTGGATTAGTAGCTACAACATTGTGATGAAACTCTATCAGGGTATCGCGGCGGATGCCGGTATCGGCAATTATGGTACCTGCTATTTGCATCTTCTCGTTATAAAAAACAACTTTTACACCCTTTGGCATAAGCGAGTATGCGGGTGTAGTTTTATAATCGAGCATTAAAGGGGTAGTAATATGAAACTTTACCTTAGCCGAATCGCTAAAAATAACGTCGAGCCCTGTAGTGCGGTCAACCGGTTTGGTAGCATCGGCAGCGGCAATCGCCTTAACCTTATTAAGGTCGTTTTCGCAGGCGGTTAAGAGGAATATGCCTGCGCAAGCTGCCGGTATATAAAGTTTTAAATAGCTAAACCGACCCAACATCGCACAAATGGTTAATCAAACTTGTATTTTAAGAACCACCTGTCGTTTATAGTGAACGCCAGGCGTATGTTAACATAATTTTCTTTAACCAGGCCGTTAGCTATGGTACCGCGCTTGCCAATTTCGGCGCCTACGTTAATTTTATAGAAGCTGGTATTGTTTGGGCGCAATGGTAAGCCCAAGCCAAAGGTAGCCGCGTATTTTTTAATATTGGTGCTGTTAATGTTGATGTAGCTTTGGTCGTAAATAAAGCCTAAGCGGTAATCAACCGAAGCCCAGTAGTTTGATAGGGAGTTGATATTAGGGGTAAATTGGCCACCCACATTTAAGGTTTTACTATCCTGCAAACCCTGTTTTACACCGGCTATACTTAAGTACGACCATTGGCCCATTGAATAATCGGCACCTATTAAAAATTTGCCATCGTATTGGTAAGATATACCAAAACGATTGATCTGAGGAAGCTGAACCTTGCCAGAGGCGTTTTGCACGTTTAGAATACTATCGGTGGGTATTTGTTCGGCACCATTCGAATCTTTAAAATAGCTGCTTACAATATAGGTGTTTTGAGTATTTAGCTTTGTATTTGCCGATGCCGAATAACCAAATGTTAAATGCTTACGGTTCGAAAAATCAACCGAGTACTGTATACCGTAATCGTAGTTAAAACCGCGTATGGCGTTATTTTCTTCGATACGGGAGTTTAAAAAGCCGGAAAGATCGGGCATTTCGGTAGACTGTGTTTGCTTTAAGTTACCAAATATATAAGATGCATTGGCCCCGATTAATAGGTGCTTACCAATGCCAAAACCGTAGCCCAGGTAAAATTTTGTTAAACCGCCATCGCCTGCGTAAATGTAATTTACCGCGCTTGTATCTGATGGCAGGCCGGTGCCGTAGCCCGAACTTAAGGTTTGTTTGTAGCTGTAGCCTAACTCGCTGTAAGGCATTAAACCAAAGCTAAGCGCCGATTTTTTTGTAACCGGTATAGCAATAGCAATGTGACTAAGCCTAAAGTTTGAATTGCTTTGGCTGGTTTGGCCCGCTTTGTTTAATGTGCTAAAATTGCTCGCTAAACCAACATCAAAAACGGTTAGGTTTATCATACCATATGATGCCGGGTTAATTGGGTTAATGGTATTGAAACTATTTATACGGTTGGTAGCAACGCCAATACCACCCATGCTTAGGTTTTGTGGTAAAAGCATTGGGTTAATATCGCCTAAGCCATAGCGCGAGTATGGAGAACTGGTGGTTGCGGTAGATTGCGCCTTTGCACCAATGGTAGCTGCAGTAAGTAAAAAAAGTACTATGAACCTAAAATATCTAATCATTATGCTGTTGTATAGCTGCGTTTAATCCTTTAAGAACCAGGTAAGGCTCAATTTTAATATAGGGGGCAAAGATGCTATTTTTCAATAGAGTATCAAAAAAAATACTATCGCCCCCGCTTAGTATAATATTGTACTCCTGTTGGTTTTTTATATAATTTGTTATGAACCCTTGCAGCTCATATTTTATCCCGTTTTGCACACCCGACCGTATGGCCGTGGTGGTATCGTTACCGTAGCCGGCTTCAAAATTTTCATCGGCTGCTATTAAAGGCAAGGCCGCTGTGAAATGATTAACCGCTTTATAACGCATATTTAACCCCGGTGATATACTGCCGCCAAAATAATTTGCGCCGGCATCTACAAAATCGTAGGTGATGCAGGTACCCCCGCTTATCACTACATTGTTTTTACCGGGATATAAATGATTTGCGCCTATTATTGCCGCCAGGCGATCAGTACCAAGCGTTAGGGGTGTTTTATAATGATTATTTATTCCTGCTGTAATACTGCTGTTAAAGTGTATTACTTTAAATTTTTGCAGCAGTGTCGTTTGCCAGGCTTGTTGTTCTGTTTTTACTGATGATATAATTACCCTGTTGATGGTGTAAGCGTTTAAAAAACCATTTACATCGTTAGTATCCGGCTGCTGGTATTGCTCCACTTTTAGCAGATCATCATTCTCAAAAACGGCGATCTTGGTTAAGGTGTTGCCAATATCAATAACCAGGTTTGTCATCAGGCTTTAGCCAGCGATAATATCGATTCGAATATGGCTAAACCATCTTCATTGCCTACCAGGCTTTCTGATGCGCGCTCCGGATGGGGCATAAAGCCAAATACGTTGCGTTCGGCATTGCAAACGCCTGCAATATTTTCTGCCGAACCGTTAGGGTTGCTTTCGTCGGTAATGTTACCTGCCTCATCGCAATAGCGGAACAATATCTGGTCGTTATCATTTAATTGCTTCAACACGTCGGCATCGGCAAAATAATTACCCTCGCCATGGGCAACAGGTATTTTTAACGCGCGCTCAGGGTCTATTTGTTGGGTAACCAGCGAATTTGAGGTTTGCGGTTTTAAGTAAATGTTGCGGCAAATAAACTTGCGGTTTTTATTGTGCAATAAAGCGCCAGGTAATAGGCCTGCTTCGGTTAATATTTGAAAACCATTGCAAATACCTAATACTTTACCCCCCTTTGCTGCAAACTGAATTACCTCTTGCATAATGGGCGAGAAGCGGGCAATAGCGCCCGAGCGCAAATAATCGCCAAAAGAAAAGCCGCCCGGCAAAACAATAAACTCTGCACCCTGCAAATCATGGTCTTTATGCCATAACCTAACTACTTGCTGCCCCATTACTTTTTCAAGTACGTGGATGATATCTTCATCGCAATTGGAGCCCGGAAATATTACTACGCCAAATTTCATGCTACAAAACTAACATAACCGCTGAAATTTGAACGAATGTAAAAGTTAAAAAGTGTTAAACTGGAAGTATATTATGCTGATAAGCAGTAATAAATACAAACTTTCGTAAAACCATTTTACGTTGGCGTTTACAAAGTAGTACGAAAAAAACACCGCTGCAGGCACAGCGCATAGTAAAAAATGGTTTAAGCTAAAGTCGGTTTTTACATAAAAGGATAAGCCGCCAACCAAAAATATCAAGAACAATAGCTGGAACGATTTGCGTACCTGCACATAGCTTTTAAAGTAATTTTGCTGCAGCTTAACAAAGTACAGTACCAAAATTGCTATTACCGGTATAAGCACCAGGTAGTTTAAATAATTGATATTGATACGGTTTGGAAACTTGGTGCCCAATGGTGCCCATATATGGTAAAATGCGCTTAAGCGGTTATTGAGGTAATAAAACACCGCGAAGAAAAAGAATAAGGTAAAATAGCCTAACACACCAGATACCCACTCGCGCCAGTTAAAGGGTTTAAATATGACCAATGCCAGCCATATGCCTAAAAATAAGTAAACAAAAGGCAGGTATATCAACGAGCCTATGGCCACTATTATACCCAGATCATAAGCGGTTGATTTGGCATCGTCGCTTTTGTAAAAGCTGAATAATTTAAACAGCATCCATATCACTAAAAAGTTGCATATCAATGGCGCGCTCAATACCATAAAAGGCGGAAACAGCGCCGATAGCGTTACATACATTAAAGCTGGTAAAAATGTAGGCTTACCCAACAGGTTGTAGTGGTTTACCAAAGTGTTTAATAGCAGCGCCTGTACAATAACCAACGCGCCAGCTATTAACACATTAAGTATGGGCGAAAAGGCATACTCGTATGATACAGGTACCAATAACCGCGCAAAAGGCTCAACAAAAATAAACTCAAGTTTATCTGGCACCTGCACAATATAACCCACACGCGTAACTATCATTAAAATGACCAGCCATAAAACGTTAAGCGGATTGTAAACCTTAAAAATATTGATCATGCGCGATGGCTTGTGCGGCAAAATTAAAAGAAAAAGCGTTTACCGCGTAATTGTTATTTGCGGGCGTATTGCTTTACCATATTATCCACTATCTGCGCGGTTTCGTCGGGGAAATTTACGTTAATGCGGGTATCGTCGGCCAGCCATTTGTTTATACGGCTTACAAAATCGTGGTTAATGGTTTCAATAACCGTTACGCCCAGCTTGGATGCCGATAGGGCATTGCATTGCTGTTCGTACTGGCCGCGCATGGGTATCATCACCAGTTTTTTGCCTAAAAATAAAGCCTCGGCAGGGCCCTCAAAGCCGCCGCCGGTAAGCATGCCTTCGCAACTGGCCAGGCTATTGTTAAAGCCATCGTTATTAATGGGGAACACATGCACATTGCCTTCGGTGTAGGCGGTTTTCGTGCGTTTAGAGAAGATGTGCCATTCGGCATCGGTTTTACTTAGGTTTTTTACCAGTGTTTTATCGTTATAAGCAGGCAGGTAAACCGTGTAATGCCCTTTATTGGATGTTTCCATCTTGCGGATATCGCTGCGGATAACCGGGGTATGTATAAAATCGTCGTATCGCTCAAAGTGGAAACCTATACGGTGCGTAGTGGGCGAATAGTATTTAAAGAGCCACTCGGCGTAGTTCCATTTATTTGGGCGCGGGGTATTAGGCGATGCAAAAGAGCATTGGTGACTCAGCGATACCGACTCGGCCTTTTGCAGGCGGCAGGCCCAGGCGCTTACCGGCTCAAAATCGTTAATAATGAGGTCGTATTGGTTTAGGGGGATGCTGTGCATATCCTTCCACAGCTGGCGCAGGTTCATTATTTTAAAGGTGGCCCAATTGTCAACCCCGCCGTTTTTACCAAACACAAAGCTAAACCCATGGAATTTATACTTAAGCGGCTGCGACAGGCTTACCTCGGCTTCCGTGCCACTTACCAGCAGGTCAACCTCGCCATATTGTTGTAACAGGGGCACAATTTCGCGGGCACGACTGATGTGGCCGTTCCCTGTACCCTGTATACCAAACAATATTTTCATAGATGCGATGTGACAGGCAAATATAATGGGATAGTGTAAAGATTAATGCGCTTCCTGTTTAAATCTTTCTAACAGGTTTTTTACGTCCAGTTTGGCGTCAAGGTCCTCGGCATCGGTAATGTCGTCCTCATTGTCGTCCTGTTTAAAGTCGTCAGGTTGGTAGGTAAAAATAGTCCACTGCTTGTTGTTGTATTCTAACGCGGTAAGGCTTTCTACCCAATCGCCCGAGTTAAGGTACAATACCGACCCACTATTGTCTGTAGCCTGCACTTCGCGTATTTCGGCGTGGTGTATATGCCCGCATATTACATAGCTGTATTGCTTTTCTACCGCCAAATCGGCAGCGGTTTGCTCAAACTGATTGATGAATTTTACCGCATCCTTAAACTTAGCCTTCACCTTTTGGGAAAAACTCATTTTTGGCCTGCCCATTTTGGTAAGCATCCAGTTGGTTAAGCTATTTATCAATATTAAGGTATCGTACCCAACGGCACCTAATTTGGCCAGCCATTTGGAGTGCTGCATGGTAACGTCAAAAACATCACCATGAAATATCCAGGCCTTTTTGCCATCAATATTTAAAACTATTTTATTAAGGAGTTGAAACGTACCCAAGTCAAAATCGGTAAACTTGCGCAGCATCTCGTCGTGGTTACCGGTAAGGTAATAAACGGGTACACCCTCGGTAACAAATTTTAGTATGCGGCGCACTACCTTCATGTGCGATTCGGGCCAGTACGATTTGCTGAACTGCCATATATCAATGATATCCCCGTTAAGGATAAGCATTTTTGGCTTAATGGATTTTAAGTATTTTAAAAGCTCTTTAGCGTGGCAGCCGTATGTGCCTAAGTGCACATCTGATATAATTACGATATCTACTTCGCGCTTTGCCATTAAAGTTTGGGGGTTAGTAGGTAAGCCGGTAAGTTGTACCGGTAAATAAAAGCGGCGGGGCTTTGCAATCTGTTATTCGTCGTCCTCGTCTTCATTAACTTTTAGTTCGTAGGGGCTCAGATAGAAGGCACCCAAAAGTGCCAGCAGGCCAACTACAAACAAGTAAGTAAATTCAAAATTCATATCGTCTCTCGTTTTACAAATATCAGATAATTAAATTATTATACTGTTAAGACTGTGTTAAATATAAAAGGTTACTTAACCTACGAAATTATTTTTAATACGGTTTAGTTGGTTTAAATGATGCTGCAAATGCACGCGTATAAATTTAAACCATTGTTGGGCGTTTAGCATACCAAGGCGCGGGTGCTGCCAACGCGCGTTTGACTTGGCATCGGGTATCAGTGCGGCGGTATCATCAACCCGTTTGCGCAGTTTTATGATCAGGTTTTTAGCTTCTTCCTTGTCAATTTTTTTGGGTGCCAGCTTAGCGGCTATTGCCTCGGGCACTCTTGTCTTAAACTGTGGGAACAGGCCGGTTAGTATTACATAGTGGCCCCAAAATGTCATTCCTTTTTTGGTTGGTGGGCAATTGTTATGGGTGCAGCGCTCTAAAGCAATGCTGGCCCCCAGGCTGGCCTTCATAATATGGTCATATACCTCGGCATAGCTCCAGCCGCCCATAGGCGGGGTAGCGGCAAATTCATCGTCGGTAACAGTATCAAGCCAGTTACGATAGCTGTCTATTGCTGCATCAATGTCCCGGCGCTCTTTGGCAATATTCATAATATTAAAGTTACAAAATAAACCGCTTGTTATTATTAATGAGGTATGCTCCGTAGGAGCAAAAGGTTGGTAGAAGTATTACAAACAAAAATGATTGCTCCGTAGGTGCAATACTTCGACAGCTACAGCAATGCACTAAAGATGTATTTATCATTATATTCAATGCCGAATTTTTCAAGGAGGGTTTTATATTCCTCAGTAAAAGTCATTTTCTTGTGGTGCTCGTCCTGATTAGCGATATATTTAACCACAATATCAATGTGAGACCGCGAATATGAAAAGGCACCATACCCTTCTTGCCACCTGAATTTAACTGGCGTATAATTCTCTTTATTTATCCATTCAGATGATTCGCTTTTCACTATTCTCATTAAGTCTGATAAGGATTGGTCTGGCCGAAATCCAAAGAATAAGTGTAAATGATCGGGCATGCTGTTAATGGCGATCATCCTATGTCCGTTGTTTCTAATAATGCCCGTAATGTATTGGTGTAGGCGCTCTTTAAAATCAGGAAGTATAGAAGCCTGCCGAAATTTTACGGCTATCACACATTGGATATGAATTTGGGTATAAGTATTTGCCATGCTTAAAGTGTGCCGTACCTACGGCACGGAAATTTAAATATCTGTTTTTTCACCAACCTTTAACCCCTACGGGGTCGCTTTTAACATTTTATAATCCGGTAGATTACCGATGAAGTGCTCTGAAGGAGTGTTAAGCTGGTGGAAAATGAATAAAAAACAAATGCTTCGTAGGTGCAATACTCAACCAACGTCATTCACAACTACACTTATAATAATGTCATTAACTCTTTTAAATGAGTTATCTGCACCGGCACATCGGCGGGTTTCTCCAAACCAAACGGATTAAAATAAATGGCATCCATGCTTACGCCCATAGCGCCACGTATATCGGCCTCAATGCTGTCCCCTATCATCACGCTTTCGGCAATGGTGGTGCCGGCCAGCTCAACAGCATGGTTAAATATTGCTGGGTCGGGTTTGTTGGCACCCACCACTTCGGATATAATAACGTTTTGGAAATAGCCACCCAGATTACAGCCATCTATTTTAAGCTGCGACGAATCTTTAAACCCGTTTGATATTAAATGCATGGTATACTTGCTTTGCAGGTAGGTCAGCGTTTCGTGCGCATGGGGGAATAGGTTAGTTTTAGTTGGGCAAAGATTTACGTAAGCGTCCTCAAAGTCGGCAGGGATAGCATCGGGATGCAGGCCCAGCTCTGTAAAGGTTTTTTTAAAGCGGGCATCGCGTAGCTCGTCTTTGGTGATTTGCCCGGTATGGTATTGTGCCCATAAGCTGTGGTTATTGCGCGTATACGTTTCAATAAACAAGTCGGCAGAGTGCAGGCCTACCTCCTTTAATTTGTAAACACCATAAAGCTCGTGCAGGGTTTCCTCGGCGTTTTTATCAAAATCCCAAATGGTGTGGTCAAGGTCGAAGAAAATATGTTTATAGATTTTAGATGTAGGATTTACAATTGTAGATTGAGCCATAAAGCAAATTTATCATATTAAAAATTAAAGTCCATCTCCCTGCTGACATAGGGCTGTCATTTACCTGCGCTAAATTGCAATAAACATTACATCAGCTATGAGGTTATCAGTTTAGTGCCGCGGATTATACGACTAATATCCTTAGCAAATACTGACAGCCTAATCACAAATCTCTGCCCGCTAATCACTATTTTTGTAACAATGGATTTTAAAATAACTTCTCAATACGTACCCACCGGCGACCAGCCCGAGGCCATTCGCCAACTGGTTGAGGGGGTGAACAACGGCGACCCATTCCAAACCCTGTTGGGGGTTACCGGGTCGGGCAAAACTTTTACCATTGCCAACGTTATTGAGCAAACACAAAAGCCTACACTGATATTGAGCCACAATAAAACACTGGCCGCACAGCTATACGGCGAGTTTAAGCAATTCTTCCCCGAGAATGCGGTAAACTACTTTGTATCTTATTACGATTATTACCAGCCCGAGGCATTTATCCCCTCGTCAAATACTTATATCGAAAAAGACCTGCAGATAAACGAAGAGATAGAAAAACTGCGTTTGCGTACCACATCGGCACTGATGAGCGGCCGCAGGGATGTGATAGTAGTGTCGTCTATATCCTGTATTTATGGTATGGGTAACCCCGAGGATTTTGCCAATTCGGTATTCAAATTCGCGGTGGGTACACGCATCAGCCGGAATGCTTTTTTACATCGTTTGGTGGAGATACTATACGCCCGCACTACCGCCGATTTTAAACGCGGAACGTTTAGGGTAAAGGGCGATACGGTAGATATCTTCCCTGCCTATATGGATCATGCCTACCGTATATCGTTTTTTGGTGATGATATTGAAGAACTAAGCACATTTGATATCACCACGGGGAAAACTTTAGAGAAAATGACCCACATGGTGGTTTATCCGGCCAACCTTTACGTAGCCCCCCGCGAACGCTTTCAGCAATCTATATGGGCCATACAGGAAGAGTTAGAAACCCGCAAAAAACAATTTATAGACGACCAGCGCTTTTTAGAAGCCAAACGACTGGAAGAAAGGGTTAACTACGACCTGGAGATGATACGCGAACTGGGCTACTGCTCGGGTATCGAAAATTACTCGCGCTTTTTTGACGGCCGTGCGCCGGGTGCAAGGCCATTCTGTTTGCTTGATTATTTCCCGGATGATTACCTGATGGTGATTGACGAGAGCCATGTTACCGTACCGCAAATAAGGGCTATGTATGGAGGCGACAGATCGCGGAAGATATCATTGGTCGATTATGGCTTCCGTTTGCCTGCCGCGATGGATAACCGCCCGCTAAACTTCCAGGAGTTTGAACGGCTGGCCCCGCAAACCATTTATGTAAGCGCAACCCCAGCCGATTTTGAATTAGAAAAATCGGGCGGTGTAGTGGTTGAGCAGGTGATACGCCCTACCGGATTGCTTGACCCGGTAATTGATGTTCGCCCGGTGATAAACCAGGTGGATGACCTGCTGGACGAGGTGGATAAAACCATCAAAATGGGCGACCGCGTACTGGTAACCACCCTAACCAAACGCATGGCCGAAGAGCTGGCTAAATATATGGACCGCCTCGGCATTAAGTGCCGCTACATCCACTCGGAAGTAAAGACGCTGCAACGGGTGGAGATATTACGTGGCTTGCGCCTGGGCGAATTCGATGTGTTAATAGGTATTAACTTACTGCGCGAAGGACTTGATTTGCCCGAGGTATCATTAGTAGCCATATTAGATGCGGATAAAGAAGGTTTTTTACGTTCGGAACGTTCGTTGATACAAACCATTGGTCGTGCCGCACGTAACGACAGAGGCAGGGTAATTATGTATGCAGATAAGATAACCGACTCGATGCAGATAACGATGGACGAAACTAACCGCCGTCGCGAATTGCAAATAAGATATAATACCGAGCATGGCATAGTGCCGCGCACCGTGGGCAAAACCAAAGAGGAAATTATGGAGCAAACATCTGTGGTCGACTTTAAAGGTGGCGTGCAGCAGGCTTACGTAGAAACCGATACCATGACCCTGGCTGCCGACCCAATTGTGCAGTACATGACCAAGGCCGACCTGAAAAAATCTATAGATAATACCAAAAAGGACATGATGGCCGCTGCCAAAAATATGGACTTCCTGCTGGCTGCCAAACTGCGCGATGAAATGTTTGCGCTTGAAAAAATGATGGAAGAAAAGTTTTAGATGTGCGGATGTATATCTCTCCATCATGTCATTTCGAACGACGAAGGAGGAGAAATCCTGTTCATTATGCAAAGTAGCCAACCTGTAATTTGAACAAGATTTATCTCTATCGTTCGAAATGACAGGGGTAATTACATCGTCGCCTTTACTACAATATAGGGCGATAACGCCTTGCTTTCAACAGGTACTATGCGGGTGAATGCCTTTCCGGCTACCCAAATGGCTTTTACAATGCCTTTGGCCCAGCCGGTTTGTTCAGATTTGTTTTCGAGCCATACGGTAAAGCGGCCATGATAGTAAGCCTCAATATCTTTTAAGCCTAATGCCTTGCAACTATCTTTAAGCAGGGCAAGATCCATACTGTTGATGTTGTGCTTGTCGTAATTCTCCTTATCAAAATTGCGCTGCACCCAGCCGTTAACACTTTTAAAGTTGGGCAGGGTAATAAATAGGGTACCACCCGGCTTCAAAAACTTCAAGTGTTCGTTAATAATAAACTTAGTATCGTTAAAATGCTCTATCAACCCAAAAGAAAGCACCAGGTCAAACTTTTCGGCGGGTTGATAGGTAAACAGGTCGGCTTCAATAATGTCAATATCGCCCGGTTTCAGGTCGTTTACCTCCAGTAGCTGGTTTACCAGGCCAGGGTGTATAAAATAATCAAGCAGCGATGTTTTTAAATGCTGGTACTTTTTTAAGTAAATAGCATAATAGCCCGGAAAGCCGCCTAACTCAACGGCGTTTTTAATGCCTTTTTCGGCGATCAGTTTGCCCAGTATATCGCCAAAAACATAGTTAGGCTTTATTTTAAATATCAGCCCCTTGCGCGATTCCCAAAACGCCTGCCAAAACGAACGGTCGGTTAAATTATTCTCCATTAATATCTTCGATACGGCTTGCCGTTGTTACTTTATTCTCTAATATCCTTGCAGGGTTGCCTACTACTGTGCAGTTGTTGGGTATGTTTTTCACCACGACGGCGCCTGCGCCAATTATTACATTATTGCCTACGGTAATGTCGCCTATGATGCAAACATTTGGGCCAATATCTACATTGTTGCCTATGCGCGGGCATTTGCTAAGGCTGCCATCGGCCAGTTTTTTATGGCCTATGGTTACACCGTTACGCAATATACAATTATCACCAATTACGGTGCTTTTATTCACTACCAAACCTTGTCCGTGATAAAACATAAAGTTTTTGCCAAGCGTTAGTTTACGCGGCAGCTCAACACCTAATATCCATTCTACATTAACACGGTAAAACATCAGGTAAGGGAAAAAGATGATCTTAGTGAGTGTGTACTTGTTTATCAGCATCACCAGGCGGAACATAGTTAACACTATCCGCGCCTTTACGTTGCCCCGGTTTGCTTTCCAATCCTGGAATAAATAAGCAAAAAAATTCATCTTAATATGCGCGGCTTAGCTGTTAAACTTCATTTATATGGATGAAGCGTTTCAAAAGTAAAATTTTTAATTTTAGTATCATTATACTTGCCACTATAAATGATAGCTGAATGAAGGTTGCCTTAATAAATACATCTGACTCGGGCGGTGGTGCCGCCGAAGCCTGCATGCGCTTATTAAAGGCGCTGCAAGCCAGTAATGTAGATGTAACTATGTTGGTGCAGCACAAAAAACGGGATGAAGCCAGCGTGTATACCGTAGAGCGTTCATTTTTTGGCAGGTTAAGGTCGAGGTTTAATTTTTTGTACGAAAGACTGCCCTTTATTGCATTTCATGAGAGGGATAAGTCGGTACGTTTTGCCTTTTCGACTGCCAATATAGGCCGCGACATCAGCAAAGAAAAGGTGATAAAAGAGGCCGACATTATTCACCTGCATTGGACAAATTCCGCCTTCCTTTCTATCAGCGATCTTAAAAAACTGGTAGCACTTAACAAACCCATTGTTTGGACCCTGCACGATATGTGGGTTTTCACAGGCGGATGCCATTATTCGGGCGCGTGCAATCATTTTATAAACCAGTGCGGTAATTGTTATTACCTGCGCGATGACGGTAACGACGATATTTCGCACATGGGTTGGCTGCGTAAAAATGATATGTTGGCTAAGGCCCGGAACATCAGCTTTGTAACCTGTAGTAACTGGCTTGCTGGGGTTGCCTTAAAAAGTTCGTTATTAGATGTAGAGCGTATACAGGCTATTCCAAACCCTATAGATACCGATATTTTTTCGCCGCAGGATAAGCATACCGCCAGGAGTAAATGGGGGATAAGCCCTGCCGCCAAAGTAATACTATTTGGCGCTGCCAATATCAATGATAAACGTAAAGGCATCGTTTACTTGGTAAAAGCTTTAGCACATTTAAAAGAGAATTATCCAACCGAAGGAGTAGAGATAGTATTGTTTGGAAAGAATAAGCACTTTGATGTAAGCACACTGCCCTTTCCGGTACACCAGTTAAATACCATTTCCAACACTGCCGACCTGGTGACGCTTTACAGCCTTGCTGATGTGTTTGTGTCGCCATCGATACAAGATAACCTGCCCAATATGATAATGGAAGCTATGGCCTGCGGAACGCCTGTAGCGGCCTTTAATACCGGCGGCATACCCGACCTGATAGATCATCAGCAAAACGGTTACCTGGCCGAGTTTGAATCATTCACCGATTTGGCGGCGGGTATTAATCAACTATTGAGTGCTGCAAACCCTGATGAGTGGGCCGCTGCCGCGCGGAGTAAAGTGCTGCGCGATTTTAATAATCAAAAAGTAGCCGGCCAATATATTCGTTTATATCAGTCTATTTTAAAACCGGCAAGCATATGAAACCTGTCCTGTCGGTTATCACTGTAGTTTATAACAATGCGCGCGATATTGAGCGCACCATGTTATCGGTTTTAAACCAAACCTATGCAGGTATTGAGTATATTGTCATCGACGGCGCATCTACAGACGGTACGTTGGAGATCATCAAAAAGCACGAAGATAAAATTGCCACCCTCATTAGTGAGCCTGATAAGGGTATATACGATGCCATGAACAAAGGCCTTGCTCGTGCAACAGGCGATTACGTAATATTTATGAACTCGGGCGACGAATTTTATGCTAACGATACCGTTGTCAAAGTTTTTGCAAGTGCCCCAGATGCGGACATTTATTATGGCGAAACCGAGATGGTGAACGATGGGCGCGAAAGCCTTGGGCAGCGCCGCCATAAGGCGCCCGGTAGGTTTACCTGGCGCAGTTTTAAATATGGTATGAGTGTAAGCCACCAGGCTATTTACATCAAACGATCGCTGGTTGAAGCTTACGACCCCAAATACCAGCTTAGTGCCGATATAGACTGGATAATACGGGCTGCCAAAAAAGCTAAAAAGATTGTTAAGGTAGATGGTTATGTAGCCAAGTATCTGGTAGGGGGCATGTCAAAAGCTAAACATCGCCAAAGCCTGCTGGAGCGTTTTGATATTATGAAAAGGCACTATGGCTTAATGCCAACATTATTTAACCATGCTATTATCACCTTTAACCTGGGCTGGTATTGGATTTTGAACAGAAGGACGAACGATTAGTTGCGAGGAACGAAGTAAACTCCCTCATTATTATTCATAAAAAAGGGCGACGAGTTTAACTCATCGCCCTTTTTACCATTTAAAATATCAGCCTTAAGCTTTTTTAAGCTCAGGTTTTTTTCTTTTCAATTCTGAGTACACTGCGCCGCCTAAAGCAAGCACCAGTAATATTGAACCGGCAAGTGATATATTTTCACCGGCGTAGTATGATGTTGGGTGGAATATAAATTCAACCTTGTGGTTACCTACCGGGATGGTTGCTGCACGCAGCAAATAATCGGCGCGATAATAAGGTTGTTCAACGCCATCAATCAGCATTTTCCAGCCTTTGTTGTAATAAATTTCAGAGAACACAGCAACTTGGTTAGCTTTCGAACCTGTTTGATACACCATATGGTCGGGGTTATAACTTGTTAAGGTTATAGTTGCATTAGGGTCGTAGCTAATGGGTTTGGCCTCCACAATGCTTTTGTACGAACCATCTATCATGGCTTCGTCTTTTGGTGAAAAGCTGCTGATGGCCAGCATTTCTTCGTCGGCATCTTTTACATATTTAACGCTTTTTACAAACCAGGCATGGCCGCAAGCGGTTGAATTGGCCCGCATGCTTACATTGCCCGATTTTGGATCGGCGGTAATGATGTATTTAGTATTCAGCATATCCAGTACATCCTGGTTAATGCTTTTGCTAAACTGGTTATCTAAAAGTTCTTCGTAGCGTTTTAAACGTGCGGCAGAATACCCGCTGATAGATTTATGGAAGAAAGGATTGTAAGTGTCCTGTTTAATGTAGCTTACACCATTGCTCATATCAAATACCCTAAAATCAGGGTCGGTATCTTTTTGAATAAACAGATCAACCTCGCGCGGCTGCGGTGTGGTTGTTTCCTGTTTTTCCTGGAAACTGGTTTCTTTAAGGTAGCGTTTATCAAATTGCCACATATCTACCAATATCACCGCTAAAAACGCGACAGATAAAACGGTAGCGTTTATTTTTTGCTTAACAAATGCCCATAGCAAACCAAATGCAACAACAATAAAAATAAACGAGCGTATAGCATCGGCACGCTCAAGCGCCATGCGGTCTTTAACCAGTGCGTTGGCTACGGCGTTGGCCATGCCGGTATCGCCTTTCATGGCCTGGCTTAAAAAGTTGATACCATCGGCGTGGTCAAATCCTTTAAAGCTTAATAGGGCCTGCGGTACCACAATTAATAGTAGCGTTAAGCCACCAATAATGTAGAAAGCTAACTTCAGTTTCTTAAACAGGTAGGTTTTATCAGGGTTGTCAATAAACTCCTTTACCGCAAGAAAGCCCAATACAGGGAAACACAATGCGGTTACGTTAAGTATAGACTCGGTAGCGCGAAACTTATTATACAGCGGGAAGTAGTTGAAGAACAGATCTGACACGTAAGGCCAGTTGCCACCAAAGGATAATGCCATAGTTAACAGCACTGTGCCCAATAACCACCATTTTAACCGGCTGCGTACCACTATTAAACCCAGCACAAACAAAAAGCAAGTTGCAGCACCAAAGTACCATGGGCCAAATGTAAACGGGCGCTTTGGCCCCCAATACATGCTTAAGCCCGGTATTTGAGTAGTAATTTGGCCTGCTGCGTTAACCGCCTGCTCGTCTGTAGCGCCTTTGGCTGTAAATACTTTTGCCACTTCCGAATCCTGGCTTAAATTATCGGCACCCGAGCCGCCACCGGCAGCATTAGGCACTAAAAATGTTAACGACTCGGCTACACCCTGGCTGTATTGGTAGGCGTATTCTTTGTCTAAACCATTGCTTGGTTCGGTAGTGTTTTTAGTCAGGTTTGATTTTCCGCGGATGGTTTCTTTACCATAATCATAAGTGCTCCATAGCATAGATGCGTTAACCGCTAAAGCCAGCAAGGTAGCAACCGCTAAAAAACCTATTGATTTAAGGAAAGCCGCTGTGCCTTTTGATTTAATGGCATGATATAACTCAATACCTATCAAAATAAATATGGCAAACATTAGGTAATAGGTCATCTGCACGTGGTTGGCCCTTATCTCTATAGCCAGGAATAATGCCGTTAAAGCCCCGCCTGTTATATAGTTACCCCTTAAGGTTAAAATAATGCTGGCCAGCACCGGCGCAAAAAATGCTATGGCAAAGGCCTGGTTGGAGTGCCCTGCGACCAGCAGGATGATGTTATATGACGAAAATGTAAACGCCACAGCGCCGGCAGCTGCCAGCCATGGGTTTAGCTTTAATACAATGAATAAAAAGTAGGTGCCTACTAAAAGTATCAGCATGGTATCAACCGGGTTAGGGAAGGTTGCCTTTACTGCCGATATAATGTGGCTGGTTATATTAGCCGAGTACGGTGCCCATATCTGGAAAGCGGGCATACCGCCGAATATCTGGTTGGTCCAAAGAATGGTGGTGTCTTTGGCCCGGTAATCCATAATTTCTTTTTGGGTTGATTGCGCGCCCACAACATCAGTTTGGCCCAATGTTTTACCCTGAAAAGCCGGGGTAAGAAAGAAAAAGCATAGTGCTAAGAAAATTCCGATAATGGCAAGATGTGTACCATTACGTTTGATCCAGTTATTCATTTAAATTTTTTAAGGGATAATTATTATTCAAAAATAGAAATTTGAATGAGAATAGAAACGATAAGTTTTTTATAAGTATTAGCTGCAGTTACCTGAGTGGGTACTAAAGTAATAAAAAAGGAATGCCATTAACACAATGCTGGCTATATATATTATAATGTTAAGGCGGTTATATTCTTCGCGGTTGCGGCGTATGGTGTAGGCATTATACAGGGCAAGCACCCCAAGTGCTATCCAAAAAAAGTTATTTATACTGCAGCCTGTAAACATTTGTATAAGCACAGCCAGTACAATACAATTTGTCAGTATCAATAATACCGACTGTGGCGTATTGTTGTGGGCGCGCCTGCGTTTATACAAGTTTTCGGGCAGCATAAATTATTTTATCTCTTCGTAATCAACAAATTCACCTTCAGAGTCGGGCACCTGGCTTTTTTTACCCTCGGGCATATGATCTATACGTACACGGCCATCAGGTTTTGGCTGGCTGTAGTTTTGCTGGTTGCGTTGCTGCTGTTGCTGCGCGTTGTTAATTACGCTGTTAAACAGCATAGGCAAAAGCAAACGCACCAAGCTGCGTATAATATATAACGAACAAATTGATATGATCAGAAAACGTATTAAACCCATGTGGTTAAATATTTAGCTTACAAATATAAGCATATAACGTAAAAAAAGTTTGGTTAGTTTGTTTTGTGGCAAACCATTACCTAACCATATTGCCACTTTATAACAGCGATAAATTAAAACACCGTTGGACAAAAAAGCCCTGCACCAATTAAGATGCAGGGACTTATGCAATAGTTACAATATTATTTAAACTATATAGTTCCAGCCGTGCGTATCAGCAATTCGGCCATATTTAATATCATCTAAAGTTGAAAGCACTTTCTTAGAGAATTCGCGGGTTTGCGGGTCGCTTAAAAAGTACTCTTCGCCGTTGTAGCTAAAAGATGCTACAGAGGCAATGGTTGCTGCAGTACCTGCACCAAAGGCATCAGTTAGTTTGCCGTTTTTGGCGCCTTCTATTAACTCCGCAACCGATACCTTGCGTTCTTCGACAGGTATGCCCCAGCTTTTTGCCAGCGCAATTACGGTATCGCGGGTTACGCCATCCAGTATAGTATCTTTAGCTTCGGCGGTTATTAGGGTGCCGTCCAGCAAAAACATTGCGTTAGCAGCGCCCATTTCTTCAATGTATTTATGCTCTTTGGCATCGGTCCATATCAGTTGGTCAAAACCTTCCTCGGCGGCCTTGCGGCCCGGTAGCATTGCTGAGCCGTAGTTACCGGCAGCTTTGGCATAGCCCATACCACCTTCGGCAGCGCGGGTGTAATTCGTTTCTATTTTAACCCTAAGCGGTTTTGAAAAGTACGGGCCAACAGGGCCAACAAGTACCATATATTTATAGGTAGCCGATGGTGTTACGCCCAAATAAGGGTCGGTAGCAAACATAAACGGCCTTATGTAAAGGGCATGGTTAGCTTTGCCAGGTATCCAGTCGCGGTCAAGGTCAACCAAAGCGGCTATGCTCTGTACAAACACTTCTTCGGGCAGGGTAGGCATGCACAGGCGCTCGGCCGATTTGTTAAAACGGATAGCATTTTTATCAGGACGGAAAATAGAGACCGTTCCATCAGCATGTTTATAAGCCTTTATACCCTCAAAAAACGACTGGCCATAGTGCAGCGCCGAAATTGCCGGACTAAGATCAATTGGGCCGTAAGGTAAAATTTCAAAATTCTTCCATTCGCCATCGGCATAATCAGCCATTAGCATGTGGTCTGTAAAGGTTTTGCCAAAAGGCAAATTGTCAAAATCCGTTTCGGCTAAGCGCGAATGCGGGTTTTTAGTTAATTTTATGTCCAGTGTTTCGGTCATGGCAACAAGTATTTATCTCAAAAAGGCAATGTAGGGATTTTTGTTTTATAATTGAATTTTTTAGCTGTAGAAAGGTATATTACACCACATTATTGCGGTTTTACTATGGAAATATATAAGCTAAGCCCCGAAGGTAATGCCCAACTAAAAAAGGTATGGCTGATAACCGTATTGGGTGCAATGGTGGCTATCACCGCTGTTTTTGCCTTTAACCTGCTTTATCGTGGCGGAACTGACAGAGACATGGCTTATTTTGCCATTATTGTATCGGCCGAGATGATCGCTTTTTACTTTGGCAGAAAAAAATATTTTTTGGTAACGGATAGCACCCGGCTAATGGTTTACGATGATAAGGTAACGCTGCATACCTCAAACCAGCCAGATGTAACCATCGAACTTGCCAATATTAAGAAAATAACACGCCGTAAAAAGGGTGTGTTTTTGGTAAACAGAATAACCTCCAAACCATCCTTGTTCATTATGGATAAGTTTGAAAACTTTGAAGAGATAGAAGGAATAATTGAAGCCAAGACAGGATTAGTGCCTACTGCAAACTAAAAACTGCCAACTACAATTCACCAATAACCTTATCTACCCAGGCCTTACCCCAGTTCTCTAATTCTTCGGTACTCCATAAAGATGGATAGAATATACGGCGTTGAAAACGCGGGGGCAGGTACTTTTGCCAGTTAGTGCCACCGGTAGCTTTAATCTCTTCGGGCTCGCGGTGCAGGTAGCGCACGGCCGATTTATAGTGCGATAGCGGCCAGTTTACATTTACGTTAATATCCAGCTGGCGTAATTGTTCTTCCAGTGCTTTGGTGCTTTCGCCTTTATATTTAAACTGCTGCAGTAGGCTGTTAAAATTGGTATTGGCCACGCTTTTACCCAGCTCGACAAAGGTTTTGGCATATTTTTTTTCGAACTGTTTTAAGGTAAGCGTTTGCTTTCCGGTAGATAGCTCGGTAGCGCCAAATTTCCAGTACAGCTGCTCAAACTGCTCTTCAACCGTTGCGCTGGCTAAGGTTACACGTTGGTCGGCGGCTACCAGGTTAATAAAGTCGGTAGCGTATATCTCTATCATACGGTACTGCCCGCTTTGAAAACCACTCGCAGGTAGTAAGGACATCCTGAACTGTAAAAATTGTTCTTTCTCCATCCCATCCACCATTATCTCGAAAGATTGTGTAAGCGCCTCAAAATAACGGTTAATGCGTTTGATGCGGGTGGCGAAAAAGTCGGCAGTTAGGTTTTGATGCCCGGCTATCTGCTTGCATTCGTGCAGACTTAGCTTAAAGTATAGCTCGGTTATCTGGTGATACATGATGAATATCTCTTCATCCGGAAAGGGTGTTTTGGGGCTTTGCAGGCTCAATAAAGTATCCAGGTGAATGTAATCCCAGTAGGTTAAAAAATCGGCATGCAGCAAGCCATCCAGGTACGATGTCATATCCTGCCCCATGGCATTGTATTTTTCCTGTAGCAGCGTTAACCTCTTTTCTATTTCGGGAGAGATGCTCATAAAGGCAAAAGTAGTTAATTTCGAATATCTAATTTTCAATTTCGAATGTAGAACTGGCAGGTGATTAAAATAAATTCGAAATCAACATCCGGCGGCCGAAATAAAAATTATATTTGCTTATACAAAAAGGCAATGGTGTTCTGCCTACTTGAACCGCTGAAAAGCTGATGACGCCTACCCAAATAAGTTGTTTATTTATTTGCATGTAGGTTATGTTTAAAAATATCTTTCCAAAACAATTCGCGCTTCTTAATTACCTTATCCGCTGGACGATCATTACTATCCCTGTAGCTGTGGCTATTGGCAGTATGGTAGCCTTATTTTTGTGGCTGCTTAGCTGGGCCATCCATTTCAGGTTTGCACATACCTGGCTGTTGTACTTACTGCCTTTGGCGGGTATAATTATCCATTTACTATATAAATCTTACGGCCAATCGTCCGAGCGTGGTAATAACCTGATCATTGACGAGATACACCAGCCCGGCGCGGGTGTGCCAAAACGTATGGCCCCGCTTATTTTAATTACTACTGTTATTACGCACTTATTCGGTGGCTCCGCGGGGCGCGAGGGCACTGCTGTGCAAATTGGTGGTAGCCTGGCCAATATGTTTGCAGGCTGGTTTAAACTTGACGAGGCCGATAAAAAAATGATACTTACAGCCGGCATAGCTGCAGGTTTTGGCGCAGTGTTTGGTACGCCCTTAACCGGTGCCATCTTCGCGCTTGAGGTAATAGCAATTGGTAAAATACCTTACAAGGCCTTGTTGCCTTGCTTAATAGCGGGGGGGATTGGCCACCTTACCGTAATAGCATGGGGGGTACACCATACCCTTTATCATGTTGATGTAGTTGATACAGGGCAAAACTTTTACGGGCATCATTTATCGCTAAGTATGTTGCTGCTGGCAAAAATAGTAATGGCATCTGCCGTGTTTGGATTGGTAAGTTTTGTATTTGCCAAAGCGGTACACCTCATCAAAAACTTTTTTTTAAGGTGGATAAAAATAACCTGGCTGATACCTATTTGCGGCGGACTTATCATTATCATCATTACACAAGTATTGGCTAAACCCGATTACTTAAGTTTGGGCGTAGATGCCGAATACCCCGGCGCGGTAACCATTGTATCGGCCTTTCAGCATGGCGGCGCAGATCCCTTAAGCTGGTTATGGAAGTTAATATACACTGCTATTACTTTAGGTACCGGCTTTAAAGGGGGCGAGGTAACGCCCTTGTTTTATATAGGCGCTACATTGGGTAACACCCTTGCCGATTTGATGAACGCGCCTACAGGCTTATTTGCCGCACTGGGGTTTATAGCCGTTTTTGCCGGAGCTACCAACACACCGCTGGCCTGTACATTAATGGGTGTTGAGTTGTTTGGTGGCCATTACGCCATACTTTTTGCTATTGCCTGTTTTACGGCTTACATTTTTAGCGGAGATGGCGGCATATATCCGGCGCAAAAAACAACGGCTTTAAAATTAACCGGTAATAGTAAATACCTGCAACGTATGTTTTCAAAGTATAAACTTTAGTGTATGTTCAAAACATATTAATAACCAGTTGTTATAATTAAACTAACCATTACAATCATGAAGATCAGCAAAATACTAATAGGCATAGACGAAAGCAAAAACGCCGAATATGCAGCGGCATACGGTTTTGAACTGGCCCGTACTTTTAACGCGCATGTGGGGCTGGTGCATATTGTCGAACCATCTGTAACACCCGAAAGTACTGTAGACTCGGTAACCGGTATGCCCATGATGAACACCGGTATGGTTGATGCTGAGGTAATGGATATATTAAGCTATAACTCGGATAATATTATTACCCGAACCATAAAAAAGTATGGCGATGGTTTAAAGGTTACCCATTTTAATGAGTTTGGATCTACAGCCGATGCTATTGTAGATTGCGGCAAAGAATTTAACGCCGACCTTATTGTTTTAGGTACGCATAGCCGCACCGGTTTAGACAGACTGTTTATGGGCAGCGTTGCCGAAAATGTGGTGCGCCATAGCCAGGTACCTGTGTTAGTAGTGCCTCTGCCGGCGGGTGCTTAATACAACAACCTGAATTTTATTGTTTGCTCGATAGCCTTTAGCTCGTTGAGTACCTGGGTATCGTAACCGGTGTTTACATCGGTAATTACGTAACCTATCTGTGGGTTGGTCACCAAAAATTCGCCAACTATGTTAATGTTGTGGCGGGCAAATACTTCGTTTATTTTGGCCAGTATACCGGGTACATTTTTGTGGATGTGTATAAGGCGGTGGGCATTATTGTTGCGCGGCGGCTGCAAATCGGGGAAGTTGCAACTCATGTGAGTGCGGCCTTCGTTCATAAAGGCTATTACCCGGCGCGGTATAAAATCGGCGTTACGGGGGTTTTGCTTAGGGTCGTCAAATATGATGATCCCCTTGTCGCAGGCAGCCTCGGCCAGTTTGCGGCTGTTTACCTTTCCAAAAAAGCCTATCACCTTTAAACGACCGGCATTTTGCAATTGCTCGGATGTAGGTTGGTTAGCTTCATCACAAAATAATACGCCGGCTTCTTGCAGGTATTCTTCCTCAATGGTATCGCGGTGGCGCAGGTTGTAACCTTCTTTACGCATTTGGATAAGTGCCTCATCGTCAATAGTACCTACTACCAAACACTTGATGCGATTTTTAGGGTACGATATAGCCCTGGGCAATTTATTAATGTACAGAAACTCGTCGAAGCTTGGGGTAATATGATCGGCCTTTTCAGTAACTGATTTACGTTCGATGTTTTCTGTAAAGGCAAAAAACCTTTTGATCATACCCGATTCTTTCAATTGAAAATCGGAATAGCCATCGCCAATTCCAAATATCTCGCCGGGTAGGTTTAACTCTTTTAACAGTTTTACCTTGCCGCCTTCCTGCGATAGCGGGTTGGTTTTGTCGTAACCGACTATATTACCTTCTTCATCAAATACAAAGGTGTTAGCGTAAATGTTCTCTTTTTTAATATGATACTCGGTAACTACCGGAGTAATAAACTCCTTAAAACCGCCCGACACGATAAGCACTTCATCCTGATGGTTTTTAAAAAATATGGTATTACGCGAAAAGGAGGTAGATACCTTCTTTTTCAGATGCGAAATAAGCTGTTTTAAATGATCGCGGTTGGCGCAAAGCAGTTTCACACGGGCTTCAAGGCTTTCGGTAAAACTAAGGCGGCCCTCCATTGATGCGTTGGTAAGGTCCTCTATCTTTTTATAGATAGCTTCCCTATCGGGATGATTTTTTAATGATATGCGTGCTAACTCGTCTAAAGCTTCTACTTGTGTAAAGGTGCTATCGAAATCTATTATAAAAAACTGGTCCATTTTGGGGGTATGCAAATACTAATTGCAAATGTGCAAAAATTTTGCGGATGTGGCGATGGTAAACAAGTAAAGCCGTTACACTTGCTGTAACGGCTTTAGCCTAACTGTATTTTAACAATTATCTCTAATAGTTCAGTATCGTAAACTCAACACGCCTGTTTTGTGCGCGGCCTTCTTCGGTATCGTTAGTAGTAACAGGCCTGCTTTTGCCATAGCCGCTAGCTTTTAATCTGCCCTGTATAATGCCTTTAGTTGTCAGATATTTTACTACGGCCATAGCTCGCGCAGCTGATAGCTTGTTGTTGGCATCGTCTGATCCAACATTATCAGTGTGGCCTCCAAGTTCAATTTCCAGTTTAGGCTTGGCTTGCAGCAGGGCAACTAAACGGTTAAGATCAGGGAACGACTCGGGTTTAAGGTCAGCTTTGCCAAACTCAAAAAATATGTTGTTGATGCGCACTACCTGGCCTTTTTCTATTGGTACCATATAAAGATCGCGGGTTATCTCTTTATACTCCCCTGCTTTTAAAAGGTCTAGGTTGTCGGCTATCGGTATAAAGTTTTCCTGGCTCGAGTTAAAGCCATAGTTTTTACCATAAGGTAAAACTATTTGGTATGCACCGGTGGCGGGGTCGCTAATAGCTATACCTTCGTTATTACCGTTTGCCAGGTCCTCATAAATAATGGCCGCTTCAATTGGCTCCAGTGTTTTTTTGTTTAGTACACGGCCCTTAACAAACACTACCGGCAGGGGTTTAATATTGTCGTTTAGTTTAATACGCACAATATCGCCTAATCCCTGGCCGCCAGCTTTAGCACTTATCATGTAAGCGTAATCGCCCCGTGCATCTAAAGAGAAATACGATTCAAAGCTTTCAGAGTTTACACTTGGGCCAAGGTTTACAGGCTCCGTCCATTTTTGCCAGGTATCATCTAAGCGGGTAGTTTTGTAAATATCGTTGCTGCCCAAGCCGCCCGGCCTGCTGCTGCTAAAATAAAGGGTTTTATTATCTGATGCCACAAAAGGCGAAATCTCATCATCGGCTGTGTTTAGCGCTTTAATAGGCACCGGCCTGGAGAAGCTACCATCTACCTTTTTAAAAGAGATGTACAGGTCATTGTCTGCTGCATCTTTCACTTCGCTAAAATAAAAAAGCAGCGCCTTGCCGTCGGGTGTTAAAAAGCTGCCTATGTATTTGCCTTTTACCATATCTGTAAAGCCATCTATATCTATACCAACGGGTGTTTTCCAGCCGGTAAGGCTACGGCTTACAAACGAGTAACCGGTACCGGTTATGCGCTGGCCATTTTTAAAATAGCCTTTTATCATAATGGTGTTATTATCAGGCGATATATTAGTAACGGCAGAGTGTGTTAAGCCGTTATTGAACGGCGCAGCCATGTAACGGGCAAGCGTCCATTCGCCTTTGTCATCCTGTTTGGCATACCATAGGCTTTGTACCTCGTCATTAGCCTGCTTGCGAAACATCTCGCGCAAAAAATATATCTCGCGGCCATCTGCCGATATAACCGGTGCTAATTCGGCATAGCGGGTATTTATTTTAGGCCCCAAATTTACAGGCAGGTAAGCATCCTGCGCATAAACGCTAAGCATAGCAATTGTTAATAAAAAAAGGCCGGTTAATTTTTTGATCATGGTTGTTTAAATAAAAAGCAGAGGGCGATAACCCTCTGCTTAATAATATATGGTTGATTTATTTGATAAGGTCGACCCTTGATATCAGGATCTTGTCGCCCTTTTCGGTCTCGCTAAAAAACAGGCTGTAATTGCCCAGGCGAGTATCGCTTACGTTAGGGAACAGGTAAAACTTTTTCTTTTCGTCCTCGCCCAAAAATTTAAAGTCAGACAGTTGCCCGTCGCTGATATTGATACTGCCATATTCCATATTATATAATGGCGACCAAGTAGTAGTAGTAGAGTTTGAGCTAAAACCAAAGGTGGTATTGCTTTCTTTATGTATAGATTTTGCCATACGCATCATCCAATAAAGGCTTTTACCATCGCCCGACTCCTGTATAAAACTGCGGGAAGGGATCATGTCTGATGTAAGCGGAGATGAGTTAAAAAAGCCACTGGTTTTGCTTTGATCTAAAAACACCCCATAATTACGTTTTAACTGCCCGCCCTGGTCAAACTGGAACATATATACGCCTTTGTAGCTGCGGCCTTTTTTTATCTTTTTAAAGTCCTGCCCGTTTACAAATACATCGCCCGATTTTGAGAAGGATATGCCATTGATAACAAAGCTTTTTCCGTCAAATTCTGCAAACTTCTTTTGCCCCTCGGGCTTAGCTTGTTTCTTTTCAAACTCGTCGATAGAAGGGTTGCTCAGAAAATCGAATTTTCCGTTGCTTATTTTACCTATCTGGAAGTTGGTATATTTAAGCTCATCCAATATGCCGTCTATTTTAGATTGGGTTATACCAAAATCCGCACTGCCCGATAGCATGGCAAAACCTGCCTTTAGCCCCCCTGCATTTGATTCGTCCTTCTCATCATCGTCTGCCGATGTGGTTGGCACCATAACGGTTTTATAAATTTGATTAATGTATTTATCCTCGTTTTTATTATTTGCCGAACCATAAAGGAATACCGAGCCATCGTGGTCATAAGCGCCTAAAACCCTCCAGCCGTTTGATGGTGATGCAAAACTAAATTTTTCTACTACCTCGCCCTGCGTGTTCAGGCGTATGTAGGTAAAGTTGTTTTGTTTCGGGTCAGCAATATCTTTACTGATGCCCGAGCCTTGCTGCGGGGCAAAAACCATTATCCAATCGCGTGGGTAATCATCATTGTCAAGTTCAGAATTATCGTCTTCCAGGGCCGCCGAAAAAACCGGGATGTTGGGGTATTGAAACTCGAGCTTACCAACAGTTTTAATGTTAACCTCATTGTCGCAGCTTAAAATGTCATAGTGCATCATAGAGCCTGCCAGGTCATTCTTTTTATCCTGGCGGCCTGCAATAACCAACACGGTACTATCCGGCTTCACCTCGTAGGCGCCACCTCTAAAAATATATTGCTCGCCACTGGCTTCATTTTTTGGTTTAACTTTCTCCAGCTGTTTTATTGATTTATTGTAGCTGCCGGTTAACCATAAGTATTTCCAGGTGATCTCTTTTTTGCGAAACACCAGTTTGCCCGATAAATTGGCTGATGCGCTTAAGCTGTGCGATATGTAACTATCACCTTTAAAGTTGAACCATTTGTATTTCTTTTTCATTTCTTCCTGCGGTTGCTCATCCTTTACGGTGTTTAGCAGGTTTAATTCTTTATCGTAAGTATACACCTCGCGCCTAACCATCTTTTTTGTGGTCGATCGTAAAACAAACACCATATCAAAGGTTTCCTTAACCGGGTCAACCACCACACCACCCAGGTAGCCGTTTTTTGCTTTGCGTGATATGTCGTAGCTTTTTTCAAGTATGGGTAATTGTGCATGTGCAAATGTTGAGACAAGCATCATAAAGCAGATGCTTGGGAGTAATAGTTTAATTTTCATGATCAGGGATTATTGTTTTTCTCAAATTTACCCCTGGCGCCAAAGGCAGGCAATACCGTGGAAAGGGTATATTACACTGCGGTTTTTCGCAGCAGTATGTTCATTATCAAAACTTTCATCAGCTTTTACCCCGCATCAACATTTCAAAAGCAATAAGCATACAGTAAAATTGAAATAGAAACAATATTTTTATGGCATGCCACAACCAGCTATCACCCGAAAGATAAAACCCTTTCAGCTTGTAGCGCTTATTTTCTTCACGGTGTCCGGTGGCCCATACGGTCTCGAGCCGCTTTTAACCTATGCCGGCGAGCATGCTGCTTATTTAATATTGCTTGTAGTGCCATTTTTGTGGGATGTGCCTGCCATTTTTGTGGTAATAGAATTAAACAGCATGATGCCCATTACCGGCGGCTATTACAAATGGGTGAAGCATGCATTGGGTACACGCTGGGGCTTTTACGAAGGCTGGTGGACCTGGATATACACCTTTGTAGACCTGGCCATTTATCCTGTGCTATTTGTAACCTACGCCTCTTTCTTCTTCCCGGGGATAGAGGAATACCGAATAGCGGTTTGTATTATAATTGTATGGCTATCTGCCGGGTTAAATATATTGGGCATTGTACCGGTGGGTAAGGTATCGTTGTTTTTAGGCGCAGCGGTTTTATCGCCCTTAATTATATTATTTGTATTGGCTATTTACAAACATGCCGGGCATATGGCCATACCTGCACAAACATTGCGTGGGGTATCGTTCCCTTCGTTAGGCATGGCTTTATACACTATTATGTGGAACTGCCTGGGTTGGGATAATATAACTACTTATGCCGAGGAGGTAGAGAAACCAATTAAATCGTACCTGCGGTCAACCTTTATTGCTTTTGCATTGGTGATGGTGGTTTATTTCCTGGCAATTTTTGTTGCTCAACAATCGGGTATATCACACCAACTGTTTAATGAGGGGGGCTTTCCGGCGCTGGGCGAACTGGTAAGCGGGCGTTGGTTAGGGGCCATATTGGCAGCAGGCGGAATGGCCAGCTCGTTGGGTATATACGCAGCGGTATTGCTTTCGGTATCGCGGGTACCAAAGGCCATGGCCGATGATGGCTTATTACCCAAGCGTATCAATATGCTGCACTCAAGGTATCAAACACCTTATATATCTATTATTTTATGCTCAGCGGTAGTAAGTTTTATGATATTATGGCCCTTTGCCGAACTGCTGATCATTGATGTGACGGTTTATGGTGCGGGTTTATCCTTAGAGTATATATCGCTTATTGTTTTGCGCATAAAACAACCTCATGCTATAAGGCCATTTAAAATTCCCCTCAATGTATTTGGCTTGTGTATGCTGATATTGTTACCTTATAGCATGTATTTTATAGCCCTGGCCGGTGCTTTCTCAGCCGAAACAAGATCAATACAAGCCGCCCTGTTTGCCATTGGCACATTGTTAACTGCCGAGCTAATGTGGCGGATGATCATTTGGCGTAAGCCGCATTTTAAAGAAAGTTAATCCTCTCATTTTAAAACCGTTCGTTATATAAATAGTTATAACAGGTATAAAAATCTGTTATATTATGAGATCTATTTGGAAGGGGTCGCTTGGCTTTGGGTTAGTAAGCATACCTGTTAAACTATATTCTGCGGTGCAAACTACCTCGCTTGATTTTGACATGCTGGATAGCCGCGACCACCAGCGTATACGCTACCAGCGCGTTAACGAAAACACACATAAAGAGGTGCCTTATGATAAAATTGTAAAGGGGTATAAGCTAAACGACGATTATGTAATAATGGACGACCATGACTTTGAAGATGCCGCACCCGAGAAAAGCAAGGTGATAGAAATAGAAAGCTTTGTAGATATAGCCGATGTAAACCCCATGTTTTATGAAACATCATACTATACCGAGCCCGATACCAAAAACAATAAAGCTTATGCCTTATTACTACAGGCATTAAAAAAATCAAATAAAGCAGGCCTGGCCCGTTTTGTACTGCGCAGTACCGAAAGTCTGTGTATAGTACACCCGGTTGATAATGTATTGGTAATAACGCGCATACGCTTTGGACAGGAGATACGCAGTGCAGAAGAGTTAAATATTGCCGAAGATGTTAATATCAGCAAAAAAGAATTAGATGTGGGGCTTGCCCTTATCAACCAATATGCCGAAGATTTTGATGTATCTAAATTTAAGGACGAATACAACGAGGAGCTGCTAAAGATCATCAAGGCTAAAGCAAAAGGTAAACGGGCAACTGTTAAAAAGTTGAAGCCGCATAAAGCCACAGGTACCGATCTGTACGATCAGTTGATGAAGAGCCTGAGTGCTAAAAAAGGGGCTTAATGTAAATTGTAATTAAATAATTATCATATAAATAAAACTTATGTAAATAAGCTGTGTTGTCATGGTATACAAAAAACTAATATCTACCATTATGGCAACTACAAAAACAAAAAGTAAACCCGAGACAACCGAAGTTGTGCAAGAATCGGCGTTGAACGAATTATTTATTGATGAATTAAAAGATATTTATTGGGCCGAGAAGCACCTTGCTAAAGCCCTGCCAAAAATGGCTAAAGCTGCAACGTCTGACGAATTGCGCACAGCGATAGAAAACCACCAGGCCGAAACAGAAAACCATGTAACTCGCTTAGAAAGTGCTTTTGCATCTATCGACGAAAAAGCAGTTGCGGTAAAATGCGAAGCTATGGCCGGATTGATCAAAGAAGGCGAGGAAATAATATCTGAAACAGAAAAAGGTACGCTAACCCGCGATGCCGGTATTATATCGGCGGCTCAAAAAATAGAGCATTACGAAATCGCTTCTTATGGTACCTTAAGGGTGTTAGCCCTTACTTTGGGTTACACCGAAGCTGCGGATTTGTTGGAGGCAACTTTAAATGAAGAGAAAACTACCGATGGACTGCTTACCCAAATAGCAGAGGGTGGCATAAACGAAGGTGGTAAGAGCGAAAAGGAATAATAATCCGCTCATCTTTAGTACACAAGCTTATTAGATAGGAATAATAATATTGATATTAAATAATAGATAATATTATTATCCGGGGTATCGCACTACGTAACTTATAATAAAAAGTTACAAAAAGTTTTCCACATAAAGGCTCCTTTTTAATAAAAGGGGCCTTTATAACATTATCTTTATCAACCTTTTAATAATTTAAAACGTTGAGAAGATTTTTACCCCTTGTAGTTGTATTGCTTGTGTTTATAAACGGCTGCAAAAAAGATACGCCTGATCTTAACGGATATAAGCCTGCCGATCATACATATGATAATAGTTACATGCCGCTTTCTAAGGGTTCAACATGGAATTACACATCGGGCAGTGGCGAGCAAATGGTTAAAACCTCTCTTACGTTAACAGGCGACTCTACAACTATTAATAACCGCACTTATAAGCTAATGCTTAACAAAACTACCGGTGCACCTGATAAAACCCAATATTATTATAATGCACAGCACCTTTACTCAGTATCAGAAAATGCAGGCGGCGTTAGTTTAGAATATTTTTGTTTAAACGACCAACTATTTACAGGAAATACCTGGAACGCTAAATTAACCCCAACCGGCTTGGTGAATGGTGTGCCCGGGCGCATTAGTGGCCAGGTAGTTGAAAGGAATGTTACCAAAATAGTTTTGGGCAAAACCTATATTTATGTAATACATACCAGGCTTTCGGTACAATACGATTATTCGCATACGGGTGAGTACAAAGAGTATGGCAGCTATGATTATTACTTTGCCAAAGGCGTAGGCATTATACAAAGCAACGTTACTTTAGGTGGCATTACAAAAACGTCAATGCTTACCGACTATACAATCCAATAATTTTTTATTTGCCTGCTGGCTATGGTAATCCTTATGCCATAAAACAGCATGCCTGCGCATCTGCGCCAACCTGCTATGTATTTTTGTGTTCATAAAATATGATGGACACTAAAAATATCCGCCTAAGCGTGTTGGATCAATCGCCGATACGCAAAGGTAATACTGCCGAGCAGGCCGTATACGAAACCATAGAACTTGCAAAATATACCGATACCTTGGGTTACACACGCTTTTGGGTATCGGAGCACCACAATACCGGCAGCCTTGCAGGCTCCACGCCCGAAGTACTGATAGCCCATTTAGCCGGGCAAACCAAAAATATGCGCATAGGCAGCGGCGGGGTAATGATGCCCAACCACAGTACACTTAAAGTGGCGGAGAACTTTAGGATGCTGGAGGCTTTGTTCCCAGGGCGTATAGATTTGGGGATGGGTCGCGCGCCAGGTACCGACAGGCTGACGGCATCAATATTGAACCCCTCTAATGGGTTTAAGGAACAGGATTTTATTGAGCAGCTGGTAGAACTGCAACATTACTTTCGTGATACAGCCGAACCGGGCACCATTATGGAAAAGATACGCGCTATACCTCAGGTGCAAACCGTACCCGCCATGTGGCTGCTTAGTAGCAGCGGCCAAAGCGGCTTGTTTGCCGCGCATTTTGGTATGGGCTTTTCATACGCGCATTTTATAAACCCGATAGGCGGGCCGCAAAATGTAAAAATGTACCGCGAACGCTTTCAACCCTCGTTAGATCTGCCACAGCCGCAGGTTAACGTTGCCCTGTTTGTTTTTTGCAGCGAGGATGAAGAGAAGATAGCACACCACCAGGCTGTAATGGATCATCGCTTTATTCAATTTGAAAAAGGCGGAGGGCTATCTCCTTTGGCTTATGATGATGTAAAAGGCGCTACATATACATTAGCCGAGCAGGAGCGTATACGCTACAACCGCCAGCGTGTGGTAACAGGTACACCCGATAAAATAAAGGACACCCTTACCCAATTGGCCCATGATTATGATACCGACGAAATTGTTGCCGTTATCATAAGCGAAGACTTTGATGATCGTTTAACTTCCTATAAATTGCTGGCAGAAAAATTTATTTAATTAAAAATTAAATTTATGGCATGGTGGTTGCACTGTTGTTACCAAACAATATAAAAAACTACCATGGAAACTACAGAAAAATCAGTTGAAGTTTTAAACGATCTAATAGAAATTAATAACGACCGAATTGACGGATTTGAGAGAGCTGCTAAAGAACTCGGCGATGCTGATGCTGATCTGAAAGCGATATTTTCAAAGTTTGCTAACGATAGCCGTAACAATGTGCAGGAGCTTAGTGCATGTGTAGGCGCTGTAGGCGGCGAACTGGAAACAGGTAATTCGGTAAGCGGTACGTTACACCGTACCTGGCTTGATGTAAGAGCTACTTTCTCGGGCCACGATCGTAAAAGTATATTAGACGAATGCGAGCGCGGCGAGGATGCTATTAAAAAAGCATACCGCGACGCTTTATCAGAAGAAAATGGCCTTACTTTAGATCACATACAGGTGCTGCAACGCCAGCAACAAGTTATCAACGAGGGGCACGATAGTATAAAAGCGCTAAGAGATAGCCAACTATAAAAAATAGTTTAACTTTAAAAGCCGTCCGCTAACCAGCGGGCGGCTTTTTTGCGCCTACAACAATTACGGGTACTTTATTTTAATCGATGCTGGTTTTATTTGTATATTTGTAATCATTATAAATAACATTACCGAATAAATCTATTTTTTGTGATTATATTAATTTTCTTTCTGACGCACTGGTTTTGCTCTTTGTTTTTTCAAACGTTTTTCCTGCACAGATACGCTTCTCATAAAATGTTTACCACCAATAAATTTTTTGAGCGTACCTTTTATGTAATGACCTATATTTTTCAGGGATCATCGTTTTTAAACCCGCGTGCTTATGCAATTATGCACCGCGAGCACCATGCTTACAGCGATACGGAGAAAGATCCGCATTCGCCGCATTTTTTCAAGGATGTTTTCCAGATGATGTATTACACGGCTATCAGCTATCGTAAACACGAGAAACGCCTAAAAGAGCCCGAAGAGCAATTTAAAGGGAATTACCCTGAGTGGAAATTTTTAGATTACGTTGGTTCGTCTATTGTGTCGCGTATCATCTTCGGTTTGTTATATGTGGCCTTTTACCTGGTATTTGCAACGCAATGGTGGATGTACCTGTTAATCCCTATCCATTTTGTAATGGGGCCATTACACGGCGCTATTGTAAACTGGTGCGGCCACAAATACGGCTACTCAAACTTTGATAATAACGATAAATCAAAAAATACAACGCCTTTTGATTTTTTAATGCTTGGCGAGTTGTTTCAGAACAATCACCACAAACGCCCCAACAGCGCCAATTTTGGTGCTAAATGGTTCGAGATCGATCCGGTTTACCCGATCATGAAAGTGATGCACTGGGCCCGTATCATCAGGCTGCGGAAAGCATACCTATAAAGCAAAAAGCTTTGAAGCAGAAAGCGAAAAGATTTATTCTTTTCGCTTTTTTGTTTTCATAGCTTTTAGCTTTAGTCTTTTTGCTCTCCGCTTAATCCCTATATTTGCCCTCAGTAAATAATCTACAAATGAAAGTATCGGTATTAGCAGAAAATTTGCACGGGTCTGAGATCATAAAAATCGCTGGCGAGATAAATGAATTAAAAAAACAGGGTCAAAATATTGCCAACCTAACCATAGGCGATTTTGACGCCGATATATATCCTATCCCTGCGGAACTGCGCGATGGCATAATTGATGCTTACAATAAAAACCAAACCAATTACCCACCGGCTGATGGTATGCTTAGCCTGCGCGAAAGTGTATCGGCTTTTTTAAGTAGCACATTGGGCTTAAATTATGCGCCTAATCAAATATTAATATCGGGCGGTTCAAGGCCTTTAATATATTCTACCTATTTAGCCCTGGTTGACCCGGGCGATAAAGTGGTTTTCCCGACACCATCATGGAATAACAACCATTATTGCGACCTTACAGGGGCCGAAGCTATTTTAGTAGAGACCCGTGCCGAAAACAACTTTATGCCTACGGCTGATGAGATACGCCCGCACCTAAAAGGCGCTACCTTGCTGGCTTTATGCTCGCCGCTTAACCCGACAGGTACCATGTTTGAGAAAAAGGACCTGGAAGAAATTTGCGACCTGGTTATTGCCGAAAACAAAACCCGCGGCCCCGGCGAAAAACCACTATACTTACTATACGACCAAATATACTCGCAACTAACCTTTGGCGAGTACAAACATTACGACCCGGTAACCCTGCGCCCTGAGCTGAAGGATCACACTATTTTTATAGATGGCGGATCGAAATGTTTTGCGGCAACAGGTGTGCGTGTAGGTTGGGGCTTTGGCCCGGCCTTTATCATTAATAACATGAAAGCCATAGTTGGCCACATGGGGGCATGGTCGCCAAAAGCTGAGCAGGTGGCAATGGCCGAATATTTAAAAAATGACGGGTATGTTAGCGCCTTTTTAGCCAAGCTTAAACAGGATATACAAGCCAGTTTGTCTACACTGCACGAAGGCTTCCAATCATTAAAGACTGAAGGCTTTAGTGTGGATTCTATTGAGCCAATGGGTGCTATTTATTTAACCGTTAAGGTTGATTATGCCGGTAAAACCACACCCGATGGCCAGGTGCTGAACAGTGCTACCGATATTAATTTTTACCTGATAAAAGCGGCAGGGGTGGCATTTGTACCATTCTCGGCCTTTGGTACAGGCGAAGATGTAAACTGGTTCCGTGCATCGGTAGGTGCAAGCACATTGGCAGATATCCAGCAAATGATACCGCGGATCCGCGAGGCATTAGCTAAGCTAAAATAATTAAGCCGCAGTCGATAAATACTTCACCAGGCTCCTTTTAGCGACAGGTAAAAGCGTTTGCTCCAGCGGGAAACTAATGTCGCTTTGTACATAGTACAGGGCTGGGTTAGGCAAGTGCTTGTGGCGGCGTATCAGGTCAAGCTTAATGTATTCGGGTGTAGTGGTGATGCTTTGCTCGTACGTATCAACAAACTGCACGTTAATACCCCTGAATTTGTCGTCTCTGCTCTCAAAAATAGTCACCTGGTATTCGTATACCCAATTGGTGCGATGATGCCCGTTACGCAGCGAAAAGTAGCCGTGGTAGGGCATTAGCGGTACTACGCCTATAGGGTCAATGTTTAGGCGGCTTTCTACAAAATCGTATATCTCTTTTCCGGTTTGTATGGCAGGGTCCATCTTGCTGATGGCGTACGATATAATGCCCTCAATCTCTTTCATTGAAAAATCGTCCTGAACAATTTTTTCATAAGTAAGCTTTACAGCCTCAATATCGGCTTTGGTTAATCGCTGCGGAAAAGCCTGCTGCAACGCCGATTTGTTGGTTTTAAAATTAAGCAGGTTGTTGTAGTGAAAAATAAGGTCGGTAAGGTTGGGGTATAACCGGCTTTTATCAAAGTGGCGGTTAATCTCCTGCAAATAATCAAGCAGGATGTACTTTTTATGCTCAAAATCTATCGAGCCTTCAATAAACCAATTGATGCCTAACGATCTCATATAAAAAACCTTTTTTTGAATAGCTTAAGTTAAATAAAAATAGTCAATTTGCAATATGGCTTCAGGAACACTTTTTTTAATACCCGTACCACTTGCCGATGAGGCAGCGGCAAAATCATTTACTCCTTACCTAGTAAATACCATAAATAGTATTAAAGAGTACATAGTAGAAAACGAAAAAACGGCACGGCGGTTTTTAAAGTTGGCAGGGCTTAAAACCCCGCAAAGCGAATTGCTTATACACGATTATGGTAAGCATAACCGCGACGCCGGCCTAAAGGAATTTTTTAAAGGTTTAACCGCTGGCAACGATGTTGGCCTGATGAGCGAAGCCGGTTGCCCCGGCATTGCCGACCCCGGCGCCGATATAGTTGCCGAAGCGCACCGCAGGGGCATAAAGGTGGTACCCTTAGTAGGCCCCAGCTCTATATTGCTGGCGCTGATGGCTTCGGGTTTTAACGGGCAAAGCTTTACGTTTCATGGTTATTTGCCTATCGACAAAATAGAACGCGCCAAACGCATTAAAGAACTGGAGGGCCTTGCCGAAAAAAACAAACAAACCCAGTTGTTTATAGAAACCCCCTTTAGAAACGACAGTATGCTACAGGATATTTTAAAAACATGCAAACCACAAACCCGCCTATGCATTGCCTGCGATATTACCGATACCACCGAGTTTATTAAAACCATGCCCATTGCCGAATGGCAAAAGCAAGTGCCCGATCTGCGTAAGCGGCCCGCTATTTTCTTACTTTTTCATGCCTGATTAGATGATAGCACTGCCTAAACATACCAGTGTTTTAATAGTAGGCGCAGGTCCATCGGGTTTAATGATGGCCGCCCAGTTGCTGCGTTATGGCATACAACCTGTTATTATTGATAGCAAGGCCGGCCCCACCAATCAATCAAAGGCATTGGCAGTGCAGGCGCGCTCTTTAGAGATATACCGGCAAATGGGCGTTATAGACCAGGTATTGGCCGAGGGCAAACCAGCGGAAGGTGCTGCCATTAACCGGCCGGGTAAGCAAATAGCCGCCATACCCTTAAACATTGCCGGAGAAGGCCAAACGCATTTCCCATATGTGCTCATGTTTCCACAGAGTAAGAACGAGCGCCTCTTGCTTGATTATTTAACGGTTAACTGCTGCCCCGTTTACTGGAACACTTCTTTAGAAAGTTTTAAGGATGTAGAAGGTGGTATGCAGGTACAATTAGGTAACGATTCCGAGCATTTTACCATTGATTGTAACTGGATAGTGGGAGCCGATGGTGCCCATAGCGTTGTGCGTAAACAATTGGGCATAGCCTTTAACGGCGATACTTATCAGCATAAATTTTACCTGGCCGATATTACCATAGGTAACAGTTTTAAAGATGATTTTGTGCACCTGTTTTTATCTGATAATGGTTTTGCCGGATTTTTTTTAATGCCGCAAAAAAACACCTTCAGGATAGTAGGTAACCTGCCCGCCCAACTGAATGATAAGGCTAAACCGGAATTGGGTGATGTGTTACCTTGCCTTAACAAAATAACGGGTACCGATATAGAAGTGCTGCAGGTTAACTGGTTTACCACCTACAAACTACACCATCGCATGGCCGAAAAATTTAGCCTGCACCGCTGCTTTTTAATTGGTGATGCCGCGCACATACATTCGCCGGTTGGAGGGCAGGGTATGAACACCGGCCTTCAAGACGCTTACAACCTGGCCTGGAAACTTGCCGGGGTAATAAACGGGCAGTTAAAAGAAAGCATTTTAACCAGCTATGCCAACGAGCGTATGCCGGTAGCCAAAGCGTTGTTAAGCAGTACCGACCGCGTGTTTAACATAGTAACATCGCAAAGCTGGGCCAGTAATTTTTTAAAGAAGTTTGTGCTGCCGCCTGCAATTAACTTTTTATGGAAGGGTAAAGCGTTCAGGTCAAAAATGTTCAGGCAAATATCGCAGATAGGTATCAGCTACCGCGATAGCAAGATCAATTTGCATTTAAGCCAGGCCAACCTTGTTAAAGCTGGCGACCGCCTGCCTTACCTGGAAATATTTGACGAGAAAAAGCAGCAGAAGACCGATATACATGCCTGGTGCGCTAAACCGGGCTTTACCCTTATTACCCTTGGCGAAATTAAAGAAGCTTACCTGTTTACCATCGCTAAATGGATCACACAGAACTACCCGGCAAACCTTAACTTTTTTCATTTACCACCATCGGCTAACAACCAAAACGTTTTTGACGCGTTTGAGGTAAAACCCGGCATGCGCAAAGCGCTCATCGTTCGCCCCGATATGCACATAGGCTATATAAACGACATTGTAGATATTGCCTTATTAGATAACTACATGCAAAATGTAGCAGGCATTATAAAGCAGGGCTAATGTTTTAAGATGCTGTAAGGTAATCTACCCGCGATGCAAAAAGGCTAACATCTAAAGGCTTTACAAAAAGCGCGTCGCACTTATAAGCTTCCTCGCGTGTTTTTTTAGAGCGGTAGGCGGTTACTACTATCAGGGGTGTAGAGTTAAGTTCGGTATCTTGTTTAAAGTCCCTGCAAATTTCGGCACATTCGTTATTTAGTAAAAGGTAATCCAGTATAACCAGGTCGGGTTTAAGTGATTTTGCTTTATCGTAAACGGCATGCGGGTCAAACGTAATATGTACATCAAAGTTACCCAGGTAGCTCATATCGTCTACGGCAGGCAGTATGCGGTTGTCTTTGTCTAATATTAGTATTGTCTTTTTAGGCTTTAAAAAATCCATTGTTAGTTTAATTATAGGGGTTAACAAATTGGTGCAGAAACCCTTTGCATCAGGTTTCAAAACTATCAACGGAAATAATTATCAAATAATATCACATAGTATAGGGCAGTAGCGTAATGCCGCTGTGTCAACGTTTTATTTAACTAAATTTAACTAAAATAGAATGGTAGCAGCAGCAAATTGGGGAACTATCCGTGTATAGTTTCGGCTTTGCCGTAGTTTTGTATCACTTGTGCTTCGTATGCTAAAAAGGCTGCCCAGCGTTTATCTACATCAATTTCTACAGCGTATTTCTTGGCCAGCCTAATAAACATAGCATAATGGGTAGCCTCGCTTATCATCAATTCATGGTAAAACGCCGACAGGGCGGCATCCCCAATATTTTCTGACAGTACTTTAAAGCGTTCGCAGCTGCGGGCCTCTATCATAGCCGAAAAAAGCAGGCGGTCAATTAATTGTGCCTCGCGGCCGCCGCCAATTATGATAAACTTGCGCAATTCATTCACGTAATTGTCTTTACGTTCTTTACCCAGGGTGTAGCCGCGTTGTATAATAATTTCGTGTACCCGTTTAAAGTGGTCCATCTCTTCTTGTACAAGTGCGATCATCTCCTGCACCAGATCGCTCAGGTTTGGGTTTTGTATAATAAGTGTGATGCCGTTGGTAGCCGCTTTTTGTTCGCAGTAGGCATGGTCGGTAAGTAGTTCTTCAATATTGCTTTCTACCACGTTTTTAACCCAAAGCGGGTCGGTAGGTAGTTGTAATTTTAAAATGGTTTTATCGCTCACGATGGCAAAGATAGTGAAGATATTTGATGGGCCTTAATCTTCCGGATTGATGCCGGGGTTATTACTTAAGCTACGGGAATGGTGGTGGATGGTAAGAATATTTACTTGAGCTTCGTTTTCAAAATAAAATATTACATAGTTTCTAAATACAGTTCTTCTGATAAGTTTCTCGTTAACATATTTAAACTCCTGCCCTTTTAAAGGTTGAAATTTTATTGTTTCGCAGTAAGCTTTGATCTTTTGAACTTCGAGACGTGCATACTTAACAGAATCGTAGCTAATGTATTTGAATATAGAAGCTAAATCCTCAATGGCTGTTTTTAAGTAGATTACTTTTATTGCCATTTATTAATTTCTTCATCCAACTGGTCTGAAGTAAGGAATTCGCCGTTAGCTAACTCCTCAAGTGCTTTTTCTACTTTTGCGGTTATAATTATCTGATCGATAAAATCCTCTATAACTATATTCTCAGGAGACTTATTTAGCATTTCCTGGATTCGTTCTTTTCCTATACTTAATGTTCCCATGTTTAAATTTATGAAGAAAATAAACTAAAACCTATTACCTATACAAACTTTTACTCTCAATAAACTTTAAAACAGCATCGGGTACAAAATATTGCACGTTCTTTTTTTCGGAGATGGACTTGCGTATAAAAGTAGCGGATAGCTCCATCTGCGGGGTCATGGTAATGGTAACGGATGGGTGCGATGCCAGTTCGGCATTTTCATAGCCGGGGCGTGGGTAAACGTATATTTGGTGGTCGCGTAGTATCAGCCGGTAATTTTTCCACTTATGCAAGGTTACCAGGTTGTCAGACCCCATTATCAAGGCAAATTCGTGCTGCGGGTATTTTTCCTTTAAAAAGGCGAGGGTATCAATGGTATACGAGGGCTGGGGTAATTTTAGCTCAACATCGCTTACTTCAATATGAGTTGAGTTATCAGTAGCCAGTTTGGCCATTTCCAGGCGGTCGTAAGTGTTTATCAGGTCGCCATACTTTTTTAATGGATTTTGCGGCGATACCACCAGCCAAACTTTATCAAGCGCGGTGTAATTAGCCATGTAGTTGGCAATAATTAAATGCCCTATATGTATGGGATTAAATGAACCGAATAGTAAACCTATTTTCATCAGTTGGTGCCCCTTACTCCCCTAAAGGGAAATTGTTAATGTGGTGAAACCCCTGTTTCAATTGAGTATGTTGAAACACCCCCTTCAGGGGCGGGGGGCTAACTAATAAATCCCCTCACTAAATCTTCCGCCTCTTTGCAAGCCGTTTCAAGATCGTAATTTTTAAGGATAATATCAAATTGCGGCGCGTAATTCAGTTCTTTTTCGGCTTTTGCAAAGCGTTCCTGTAATTTTTCGGCACTATCGGTGCCGCGACCGCTTAAACGCTGCTTTAAAACCTTAAGTGATGGTGGCTGTACAAATATAGCCAGTGCCTGCCCGTCGTACTTGCGTTTAAGGTGAAGGCCGCCCTCTACATCAATATCAAAAATTACGGTTTTGCCTTTTGCCCAAATGCGTTCAATTTCGGTACGCAGGGTGCCGTAAAAGGTGCCTGTATAAACTTCTTCAAACTCAACAAACTGCTTTTTGGCTATGCGGTGGGTAAACTCGGGCAGGCTGATAAAATAATAATCTACACCGTCCTTTTCTTCGCCGCGGGCCGGCCTTGTGGTAGCCGATATAGAAAACTCCAGCTGGGGTATTTTACCAAGCAAGTGATGCACTATAGTAGTTTTGCCTGCGCCGGACGGGGCCGAAAATATGATGAGTTTACCTTCTTTCATTATTGTTGTAAAGTTATAAAGTTGCAATGTTGTAAGGTTGAAGCGCGATTAACATTTCAACTTTACAACATTTCAACCTTACAACACATTAAGTAACTGTTCTTTAATTTTTTCAAGCTCTTCTTTCATGCCTACTACCAGCTTTTGCATAGCGGCATCGTTGGCTTTTGATCCCAGGGTATTTATCTCGCGGCCTATCTCCTGCGATATAAAGCCCAGCTTTTTGCCATTGGCATCGGCATTTTTAAGTGTTTCAATAAAGTAATCGCAATGGCTTTTCAACCTTATCTTTTCTTCGGTGATGTCCAGTTTATCAATGTAATAGATCAGTTCCTGCTCAAAGCGGTTCTTGTCAATACTTTCGGCGCCTACGGCTTCGCTTAAAAACTGGTTAAGGCGTTCGCGTATAACCGGTACACGTTTTGGCTCTTCCACTTCAACCAACTCAAGGTTTTTCAGAATGATGCCTATGCGCATTTTAATATCCTGCTCCAGCACGTTACCCTCGTCGCTGCGAAACTGCTGAAAAGCGGCCATAGCCTGCTGAAAAGTTTTTTCAACCAGTTTCCACTCATCGTCAGATACGGTGTCTTCTTCGTATTTAACCACCTCGGGCAGGCCCAAAGCCAGTTGCAGCAGGTTACCGCCCGGCTCGTTAAGTTCTTCGCTTACGGCTTTAAGCTGATTGTAGTAATGTTTAAGCAATTCACGGTCGATACCGGCGGCTTTTACATTTGAGTTCGCCTGTTCAACGTTTATAGATAGGTTTACCTTTCCGCGGTCTATTAGCTTGCTGCAATCGTTGCGCAGCTGAAACTCTTTTTCCGAAAATATTTTTGGTAAACGCAGCGATAACTCAAGAAACTTACTGTTCAGGGATTTTATCTCAACGGTGTATTTAATGCGCCCCGAGTCGAAGCTTGCAATTCCATACCCTGTCATGGATTTTATCATGCTGCAAAGATAATTATTTTTAACTATTGAGCGTTTAATGGTACGAGATTAGGAACAGCTAAGGCCATAGGCGGTATAATTTAACTGATCTCAACGGCGCATCCTACCGTTAACCACACAACTTTAACATTTTTTCACAATTTTAACCAGATACATTTTTTATGTTTACTGCTTAATATTATGTACTTAAAGCGCACTATTTCTGGCCTGCTTACCTTGCTTTGTTTAATATCTGTTGTTTATGCACAGCAAACTATAAAGGGCACGGTATACCGTAAAATATCCTCAGAGCGGTTATCGCAGGTGTTGGTTACCAACTTACACACTAAAGCCATTATGATGAGTGATGAGTTAGGCGGCTTTACCATAAAGGCTACCATTGGCGATACGCTTGTGTTTGATAAAAATGAATATACACCGCAAAGGCAAATAGTTACCGGTTACGATATGGTGGTGTATATGCAGCCCGAAATTCAGTTGGGTGGTGTAACCATAAAGGGCCAAACCAAAAAGCAGGAACTTAACGAGATAATGAGCGATTACCGCAAGCAGGGCACATTTTACAATGGCAAACCACCAGCGTTATCGTTTTTAACATCGCCTTTAACGGGTATTTACGAGTTATTTGGCAAAACGCCGGGCCGCGCCAAAAAATTTGCGCAATACACTAAAATGGAACTGGAAGCAACTGAGGTTGACCGCCGCTACAATAAATCGTTTGTAAAGCGGGTTACCGGTTTAAACGATAGCACTGTGGTAAAGTTTATGCAATACTACCGCCCCACCTACGACGACCTTAAACTGTGGAACGATTACGACCTAATTAACCACATAAAAAGTCAGTTGGAATATTACCGCAAAAATGGCGAGCAGGCAGATAAGTTAGAGAAATTGTATTAGCAGACAGGTGCTTAAATACCCAATGCCGCGCAGGCTTTTTCGGCAGCCAGTTTTTCGGCGTTCTTCTTGCTGAATTCTTTACCAAGCCCCATTATTTCGCCATCTACGCTGGCTTGTATGCTAAACAGCTTGGCGCTTTCGCCTTCCTGGTTGGTAATCACATCAAAGCTAATGTCTTTACCGTGGCGTTGGCACCATTCTATCAACTTGCTTTTAAAGTTGGTTTCGGTTTGCTCAAGCGTATGGATATCGATGTGCGATTTGATGATATGGTTTACCAAAAAATTGCGGGTAAAATCGTAGCCCTTATCAAGGTAAACAGCGCCTATAAGGGCCTCAAAGGCATCTCCAAGCAACGATCCCTGCCTGCTGGAGTTCATTATCTTGCTGTCAAATTCTATAAGCTTATCAAAGCCCAGCTTGCGGCCAAGCTGGTTTAAATTAACGCGGCTTACAATTTTTGAGCGCAGCTCGGTTAAAAAGCCCTCGTCTTCATAAGGGTATAGTTTAAACAACACTTCGGCCACTACGCTGCCCAGTACAGCATCGCCTAAAAATTCGAGGCGCTCGTTGCTGTTCTTAACGCCTTTTTTTATGTTTTGGGCAACCGATTTATGGCGAAATGCCAACCGGTATAACGACAAATTGCCCGGTACAAAACCGAGCAAATTTTTTAAAACCTTAACATATTTTCTATTAGGCGACAGGTAAAGCTTGTAAAAGCGGCTAATTGGCATCCAATAAAATTAATCCTGGTATTTTTTGAATATAACCGAAGCGTTATGCCCACCAAAACCAAAACCATTGCTTTGCGCTATGTTAACCACACGTTTTTGCGCGGTATTAAACGTAAAGTTGATCTTTGGATCAAAAGTAGGGTCATCAGTAAAGTGGTTGATGGTTGGCGGTATAATATCGTTTTTAAGCGCCAGTATAGACGCGATAGCCTCAACCGCGCCGGCAGCACCAAGTAAATGGCCTGTCATTGATTTGGTTGAGCTAATGTTGATACGATAAGCATGCTCACCAAAGGCATCCTGTATGGCTTTCACTTCCTGCGGGTCACCAATAGGGGTTGATGTACCGTGTACGTTCACATAATCAATATCGGCAGGGGTAAGGCCTGCATCTTCTAAAGCGGCTTTCATTACCAACGATGCACCTAATCCCTCAGGATGCGGGGCCGTCATGTGGTAAGCATCGGCACTCATGCCGCCACCAACCATTTCAGCATAAATTTTAGCACCGCGTTTAAGGGCGTGCTCCAATTCTTCTAAAATAATGGTACCCGCACCTTCGCCGGCCACAAAGCCATCGCGGTCCAAATCAAACGGACGGGATGCAGTAGCAGGGTCATCGTTACGGGTTGACAAGGCGTGCATGGCATTAAAACCACCAATACCTGCTTCGTTTATGATCGCTTCAGACCCACCTGTAATAAACATGTTGGCTTTACCCAGGCGTAAATAGTTAAAAGCATCAATAAGCGAATTGTTTGATGATGCACATGCGGAAACTGTGGTAAAGTTTGGCCCGCGTAAGCCATATTTAATAGATATATGGCCCGGTGCAATGTCGGCTATCATTTTGGGGATAAAAAACGGGTTAAAGCGCGGTACGCCATCGCCTTTGGCAAAGTTTACAACCTCGTCTAAAAACGTTTTTAAACCACCAATACCCGACCCCCAGATAACGCCTATACGGTTAGTATCAAGCTTCTCAAAGTCTAATCCGGCATCTTTAACGGCCTCTTCTGTCGAATATAAAGCATATTGCACAAACGGGTCAAGCTTCCTGGCTTCCTTACGGCCCAAAAAACCTTCCGCGTCAAAATTCTTCACTTCGCAAGCAAACTTGGTTTTGAAGTGGGTTACGTCAAAACTCTTAATTAAGGCAGCGCCGCTTACCCCATTGATCAACGAATCCCAATATTCAGGAACGGTGTTACCAATTGGAGTAAGCGCTCCAAGCCCGGTTACTACAACTCTTTTAAACTCCATTGAACAGTTTTAAAGGAGCTTATTTAACGTTTTTCTCAAGGTAAGCAACAGCTTGACCTACAGTGCCAATGGTTTCTGCCTGATCATCAGGAATAGCAACGTTAAATTCTTTTTCAAACTCCATGATTAATTCCACGGTGTCTAACGAGTCAGCACCAAGATCGTTGGTGAAGCTAGCTTCTGGTGTAACTTCACTTTCGTCAACACCCAGTTTTTCCACGATAATAGCTTTTACTCTTGAAGCGATATCAGACATAGTCTTTATAGTTTAATGATTAATAAAATTTCAGTGCAAAGAAAAATAAATTATGTTAAATATCAAATGTAAACTTTTGCATAATAACTCTGAACAAAATTTTATTGCAAAGGTTTGGATTTGTAAATTTACACGCCGTAAAAGTAATGATTTTGAACAGGAAAATTTTAAAGTTTGAGATCGATTTTGATTTTGTACTTATTGCACTTACTACATCCCTTAAAGATTACCGTATTTGCTACCTTATTAACAAGTATTTAAATTTTAATTTCGTACGCCAGGACGACCTTAAACTGGATATTGGCCTGATGGGTGGCCCGGCACTTTTCTCGTTATATAAACATAGTTGGGAAGCTACCGAAACCGACTTCTATTTCATTGGTAATAAGGGATCTGACGGTTATTTGATACCCGAAATGCGCGAGGTTGATTACTTTATTTTGATAAGAAATTATATAGATGAAGACGACCTGGAACAGCTAATTTCGGCACTAAATAAGATACCCGAAATTGTTGCCGCCGTAAAGATTGAACCGAAAAAAATAAAATCACGCGAAAATCTATTATTTTAGCGGAAATTTAGATGTGTAATTAATACACATTATATATTAGAATACAGCCAGATTTAACCTGAGAATATGAAATTTTATTATAATCGTACTAAGATTGTTGCCACAATGGGTCCGGCATCAGCCAAAAAAGAAGTTTTATTAGCCATGATAAGGGCCGGATTAAACGTTTGCAGGCTTAACTTTTCGCACGGAAAACCCGAAGACCACAAGAAATTTATTGACCTTATACGCGAAATAAACACTGAATATAAAACCAATGTTGGCATTTTAGCCGATTTGCAGGGCCCTAAAATTCGTATTGGCCTGGTAAAAGATGGCGGTATACACCTTATAAATGGTACCCGTATTAACATTACTACCCACGAGTGTATTGGTGACGACAACCAAATATATATTACCTACGAAACCTTCCCGCAGGATGTGCAGGCAAACGAAGTTATTTTGCTTGACGATGGTAAGCTACAGTTAAAGGTTATTGAAACAAACCGCAAAGATACCGTGGTTTGCGAAGTTGTACACGGCGGTATATTAACATCGCGCAAGGGTGTTAATCTGCCAAACACTAAAGTATCTATCCCAAGCTTAACGCCCGAAGACTTAGAAAACCTGCAATATGCCTTAGAATGGGATGTTGATTGGGTGGGCCTTTCGTTTGTGCGTACCGGGCAGGATATCATCGACCTTAAACGCATCATCCGCGAAAGTGGTAAAAGCGCCCGCGTAATTGCCAAGGTTGAAAAACCGGAGGCAATTGACAATATAGACGAAATTATTGCTGCTACTGACGGTGTGATGATAGCCCGTGGCGATTTGGGTGTTGAGTGCCCGCTTGAAGAGGTGCCATTATTACAAAAAATGATTGCCCGCAAATGTCGCGACGCATCAAAACCGGTAATTGTAGCTACACAGATGCTGGAATCGATGATCACTACGCCGCGCCCAACACGCGCCGAGGTGAATGACGTGGCCAACTCGGTGTTAGATGGCGCCGACGCGGTAATGCTAAGCGGCGAAACGTCTGTAGGCGAGTTCCCGGTTATAGTTATAGAGACAATGGCGAAGATTGTGCGTAACGTAGAGGACCTTGGTTATCCGTTTAACGCCAGCAAAGCCGAAAACAAAGATGTAACATCGGCAAGTTATTTAAGCGACGCGCTATGCGGATCGGCAGTGTACCTGGCCGAGCATACCAATGCTACAGGTATAGTATCAATGACTACATCGGGTTACACCGCTTTTGAGATATCAAGCTACAGGCCTAAGGCGGGTACTTATATATTTACATCAAACAAGCAACTGTTAAACGCGCTTAGTTTGGTATGGGGTGTAAGGGCTTTTTATTATGATAAATTAGAAAGTACCGACCAAACCATTACCGATGTAAATACTATCCTGAAAACAGAAGGTTTGATACACGAGGGCGAAGTAATTATAAATACTGCTGCTGTGCCTATTGTAAAACAAGGCAAAACCAACATGATAAAGGTTAGCGTGGTTGAGTAGTGGAGAATAAAGATTAGTGATTGGAGATTAGTTCCCGGTCGTTTCAAAATAAAAAGAGAGGGTTAGGCGATGAGCTTAACCCTCTCTTTTTGTTAAATATGTCATGCTGAGCCTGTCGAAGCATTAATGAATAGGCCTTTAAGCGCGCCCTTCGACAAGCACAGGATGGCCGCCTATTTCTTAATGTTACGATTTGCGGACAAGTCTCGTGTTCGCGCCTAAACACAAACTGACTTCAATTCTCTAATCTCTATCCACTACTTGGCCTTCTCTACATAGCTCTTAGGATCGAGCGCGGTTGGCGACCAGCCTTGAAAAAAATCCATCACCTTTTCTTTACTGTGGCCCTTACCTTCTTCCAGATACGACGAGTTTTGGGTATGCAGGCGGTTGCCTTTACTATCCAACACCACAAACACCGGGAAACCAAAACGCTGTGGGTAACCTAAGTCGGCCAGCAGGGCCTCGTTTTTATTTTCGGGGCTCCAGTTAATATGCAGTACTACGTAATTATCATTCAGGTATTTATTCAGGTCGGCATCTTTGGTTACCAAATCGTTAAAACGCAGGCACCATATGCACCAGTTACCGCCTATTTGCAGCAATATATTTTTATGCTGCGCCTGTGCGGTTTTTACGGCTGCGGCAATATCGGCCTTAGCATCGGCAGCAGGGTTGTACAATTTTGGCCCATCGGTTTTCGGGGCCTCCTGCGCTTTCGCGCTAAATGATAGGGCAACTACAGCAGCAACAAATAATAATTTTTTCATTAGCAATAATATTAATAAGCTAAATATAGGGGTTATTATGTTATGCTAACAAACTGCATTGTGTATATTTAATGCATGAAAAAGTGGTTTATTGTATCTTTATTGGCACTGGTTGTATGTAATGTAAAAGCGCAATCTGTTATAGCAGAAAAAGATTGGACTGAATTGATAGGCAATCTTACCAAAGAACAATGGCAACAAGCCAACAAGCTATCAGAGGCTTATTTAAAGAAAATTCCCGTTGAAGCAATTGAAGATACCGAGGCAAGTGTATTAAGATATATGTATATATTATCTACATCTGGGTTAATGAATACACGAAAATTTTCTAAAGAAGAGGGTTTAAAAAAGGTGGCAATGTTTAAAGGCCATAAAATCGTTCTCCCTTCGCATCCAATCACATTAAAAACAGGGTTTAATAGTGTTCAGTTAGTTGATAGTAAACCAGACAGCTTAATGATTACTGCTACTAATTTAAAAGCAACTGAAATATATAGTTTTGAATACATTATCCCTAAAAAGCCTATGACTTTAGAAGAGTTTAAAAATGCAGAAGGCAAAATGTGCAGAGTAGAAGGGCTACTTCAATCAATAAAAGTAGAAGGGAGTATCTTCCCCAGATTTAAAATATTTATTGACGATGCATACTTAATTATAGAGTAACCGCCTATTCAGATATTTTTATATCGTACTTACCCAGCAAACCCGGCAAGCCGTGCAGCGAGAAGTGGGCCTTTTTTATTACGTTATCGTCCGGGTCTATATTAAAGTTGTAGGAGCTGCGCAGGTCGGCACCTTTTAAAATGGTGCGGTTAAAAAACGCGCGGTTTAAATTGCAGCTGACGAATTTGGCTTCTGTAAGGTCGGCCTCGGTCAAATCCGTTTCTATCATCGAGCAATCTGTAAATACGCCCTTTTTGTTCTTTTTTTTATAAAAGATGGCATTATCTAAAATGCAGCCCTCAAAATGCACCTCGAACAAAAAATCGTGGCTTTTGCTAAAATTTACACCGCTTAACTTGCACTGCTTAAAGTTAACGTTTTGCCAGCCGGTATTACTTACCTGGGCCAGGTGCAGGTTACAATCTTTAAAAACACAATCAATAAAAACGATACCATCCAAATAAGCATTGCTTAAATCGCAGCCAATAAACCGGCAATGGTCATAAGTAAGGTTAGCACACTTAATTTGATCGGCGGTAACCTTAGTAAAGGTTTGGTCTTCGATATGGGATTGCATGGCGGCAAAGATAAAAAATTAAATATATCACCATGCCTCACCGCGCGTCATTGCGAAGAATGAAGCAATCTCCCTGATAGAGATATCTGGTAGGCATAGTTCTGAGATTGCTTCTCTGTTAGCCAACAGATCGCAATGACGGATAGAAAAAAGTTTCACTACATATTCCTCCTGTACTGCCCGCCAACCTCGTATAGTGCATGGCTTATTTGCCCCAGCGAGCAATATTTACAGGCCTCCATCAGACTGTCGAAAATGTTATCGCCGGCTATGGCTTTTTGCTGTAGTTGCTTTAATAGTTCAGGTGTGTGTCGCTGATTCCGTTGCTGAAACAGGTGTAGGGCCGCTATCTGGAATTGCTTTTCTTCTTCGGTAGCGCGTATCACTTCGGATGGGGTAATCGTAGGCGATCCTTTTTTGTTAAGGAAGGTATTTACCCCAATAATAGGATATTCGCCGGTATGTTTCAGCGTTTCGTAATACAACGATTCCTCCTGTATCTTGCTGCGCTGATACATCGTTTCCATGGCACCTAAAACGCCGCCGCGGTCGTTAATGGCCTTAAACTCGGTGAGTACGGCTTGCTCTACCAGGTCGGTGAGTTCTTCTATAATAAAAGCACCCTGTATGGGGTTTTCGTTTTTGGCAAGGCCCAGTTCGCGGTTAATGATGAGCTGTATGGCCATGGCCCTGCGTACCGACTCCTCGGTAGGGGTGGTGATAGCTTCGTCGTATGCGTTGGTGTGCAACGAATTGCAGTTATCGTAAATGGCATATAAAGCCTGCAATGTGGTACGGATATCGTTAAAGTCGATCTCCTGCGCGTGCAACGAGCGCCCGCTGGTTTGTATATGGTATTTAAGCTTCTGTGAGCGATCGTTTCCCTTGTACTTATTCTTGATAGCCTTGGCCCATATGCGTCGTGCTACGCGGCCTATAACGCTATATTCAGGGTCGATGCCGTTGCTGAAGAAGAAGGAAAGGTTTGGTGCAAAGTCATCAATGTGCATACCCCGACTTAGATAATATTCCACGTAAGTAAAACCATTGCTTAACGTAAAGGCCAACTGCGTAATGGGGTTGGCACCGGCCTCGGCGATATGGTAGCCGGAGATAGACACCGAATAAAAATTACGCACCTTTTTATCGATAAAATACTGCTGAATATCGCCCATCATGCGCAGGGCAAACTCGGTGCTGAAAATGCAGGTGTTTTGCGCCTGGTCCTCTTTTAAAATATCGGCCTGTACCGTACCGCGAACGGTGGCTATTGCGTAGGCTTTTATCTTTTCGTAAACATCCGCAGGTAAAACCTGATCGCCGGTTAGGCCAAGGAGCATAAGACCGAGGCCATTGTTACCGGGGGGGAGAGCAGCCTCACCTAAATCCTCTCCAAAGGAGAGGATTTTCCTGTTATCTGTTTTTTCACCTCCCTCTCCTTTGGAGAGGGCCGGGGTGAGGCTCCTGTCAGGTTGGTTAAATAACCGATGTTTTATAGCCTTAACTACTTGTTGTGGATTTCTTAATACTTCGTCGTTTGTAAAACGGATAACGTCAAAGCCTTCCCGGTTTAAAACATTGGTTCTTGTTTCATCTTCCTCAGTTGTGAGCATATGGTAACCGCCGTCTACCTCAATAACCAGGCCTTTTAGCAAACAAACAAAATCGGCTATATAGCCATCTATGGCATGTTGCCTTCTTATTTTATAGCCCGTTTGGCTGTTTCTTAAAAGTTGCCACAATACATTTTCCGCTTCAGTTTGATTTTTTCTGTTATCTCTTGAATTGGCTTTTAGTACTTCCCATATTTTAGTGTCAGCAGTGTAATAGCCTATTTTTTTGGCCTCACCTAAATCCTCTCCAAAGGAGAGGACTTTCCTGTCAGAGAGGTTTTCACCCCCCTCTCCTTTGGAGAGGGCCGGGGTGAGGCTTTGATACCGCGGCCGCTTTAGCCCTTTCTCATCATAAACCCTTCTATAAGCAGCCTCTACCAAATGTTGCAGCTTATTTTCGGTGATGTGTTTTTCGCATTGCTGGTCTATGGCGGCATTCATAAAAAAGCCCAACAGCATTGGTGCAGGGCCGTTAATGGTCATGCTGACAGAGGTGCTGGCGTGACAAAGATCAAAACCGGAATACAACTTTTTGGCATCATCCAGTGTGGCGATGCTAACGCCCGAGTTGCCTATTTTGCCGTAGATGTCGGGCCGTGTGTTCGGGTCCTCGCCATACAGGGTAACCGAATCAAACGCGGTAGACAACCTGTGCGCCGGCTGGCCGAGCGATACATAATGGAAACGCTTATTGGTGCGTTCGGGGCCGCCCTCGCCGGCAAACATACGGGTAGGGTCCTCACCCTCGCGCTTTAGCGGGAATACCCCCGCAGCGTAAGGGAACTCGCCCGGTACATTCTCTGTAAGCAGCCATCTTAATACATCGCCCCAGGCCTCGTATTTGGGCAGGGATATTTTAGGCACCTTTAATTGCGATAACGAGGTATAATACAAAGGTTGTTTTATCTCTTTATCCCTCACCTTGTATATAAAATCATCGGCCTTGTATCTGGCAACCGTTTCGGGCCACTCTTTTAACAAACGTTTGCAATCGGGGTGCAGGTGGTTCTCTAAATGGTTATAAATATCCTGTAGAGACGCGATACTTCGCGTCTTTTCCTTTGCATCGGTTGCCTGCAAGTTGGGAGACGCAATGTATTGCGTCTCTACGGTCAGGAGGTCCATCGTCCCCCTCACATTAAACATTTGCTGGGCGATTTTACACTGCTCATCTACCCAGGTGGTGTAGGCCTGGCTGCTTTCGGCAATTTCGGCCAGGTAGCGTATCCTGTCAGGCGGGATGATGTATATCTTCTCCGATTCTCCTTCTTGTTTATTGATTCTTGCCTCTTGATTCTTTAAAAGATCTACCCCCGTCTTCTCCTTCACGGTTTTCATAATGGCAGCGAAAAGCGTATTCATACCCGGGTCGTTAAATTGCGAGGCCATGGTACCGTAAACGGGCAGATCATCATCGGCGGCGTTAAACAGCATATGGTTGCGCTTATATTGCTTGCGCACATCGCGGATGGCATCAAGCGCGCCGCGTTTATCAAACTTATTAAGGGCCACCAGGTCGGCAAAGTCAAGCATGTCTATCTTTTCCAACTGGGTGGCGGCACCGAACTCGGGGGTCATTACGTAAAGCGATACATCGCAGTAATCTGTTATCATCGTGTCCGACTGCCCTATGCCGCTGGTTTCTACTATCACCATATCGTACCCGGCGGCTTTGCAAATATCAATGGCTTCCTGCACGTGCTTGCTCAAAGCCAAATTGGCCTGCCGCGTAGCCAGCGAACGCATATACACCCGCGGACTATTTATGGCATTCATGCGGATACGGTCGCCTAATAAGGCGCCACCTGTTTTGCGCTTGCTGGGGTCGACAGAGATTATGGCCAGCGTTTTATCCGTCTCCATCAAAAACCGGCGCACAAACTCATCTACCAAGCTCGATTTACCCGAACCGCCCGTGCCGGTTATACCTAATGTTGGGGTGGTAATAGTAGCAGTGGCGGTTGCAGTAGTAGCTGGCAGTTTAGCGGGGTTGCCCAGTTCGGCAGCGGTTATTAGCCTGGCTATCGATTTGGCGTCTGCCACTGCTCCTGCCACTGCCACCGGGGTGAGGTTATCACAAGCCTGCATCATATCGTTTATCATCCCTTGCAGGCCCATGGTGCGGCCATCATCGGGCGAGTAAATACGGCTGATGCCATAGGCGTGCAGCTCGGCAATTTCGTGCGGCAGAAACACCCCGCCGCCGCCGCCGAATATTTTGATATGCCCCGCGCCGCGTTCGGCAAGCAGGTCGTGCATGTATTTAAAGTACTCTACGTGGCCGCCCTGGTAACTGGTAAGGGCAATGCCCTGCACATCCTCTTGTATGGCACAGTTTACCACCTCGTCAACACTACGGTTATGGCCCAGGTGTATCACCTCGGCACCGGTGCTTTGCAGTATGCGGCGCATAATGTTGATGGTAGCGTCGTGCCCGTCGAACAGACTGGCGGCGGTTACAAAGCGTATTTTATGAGTGCTTTTATACGGGGCGATGCTTTCCATGCAGGTAGTGTAATTGGTTGCATGGCAAATATAGTTAACAAAACTATGCTTGCATAGTTTAAGGTTAAAGGAAAAAGGCGAAAGGTAAAAGGTAGCTGCCTTGCATCAAATTCCCTCCCTGGGGAGGGTAGGGAGGGGTTATTCGCCATGTAATAACAACGCTGCAATAATAAAGCCGTCATTGCGAGGTACGAAGCAATCTCCAAATTGGACAGGGAACAAATTATATATTCAAACGAGTTTTCGCCCGCTCATTGCCGCGGGAGGGCTACTTCTTTTGTCTTGAAACAAAAGAAGCAAAAATTCAAGTCAGCGCGATGCTTCCTGCGCTCCCTGCCGGTTCTTCACGCTTTTTTGTCGATTGTTCGCTTTGCTCCAATCCATCCAAAAAAGCTAAACCGACATTCCCGCCATACACCCGGCCCGCGCGCGCTGACAGTAAGGCCCGCGCTCTTTTTGATTTCGCAACTCCCCGTCAGCAAAGCAGCTTCGGGCGAAAGCGGGTAAAACAATGATGGCCTTGTGCGGAGGCAAGGGCATAGGAAATTTTGCTGAAGCCATAGGAATGCGCGAGCGAAGCAGGGCAAAAGATTCCAGCCCGTGGTTTTGCCCGTTTGGCAGGGCAAAGGCCCAGTGCGGCAAAGAAGCCTTTTTGCTGATTGATTTTTTGGTTCTTTTTGATCAAGCAAAAAGTAATGGGCCTCCGCGGCCAAGAGCGGGCCTATCTCATCATCACGCCCTAATATTTTCGAATCCCTCTATCATGCCAAGCCCCCGTCGAAGCACAATGATACTATTGCTTCGCTATATCTGCCAATTCGCTAACATCGGTTTTTAGCTTTTTGGCTTTCTTTTCTTTCTTTTTAAGATAATCCTGCGCGTGTTCCTTTAGTTCGGCGGCGGCGGCTTCAATATCGTTTTTGCGTTTAATATACAGGTAGGTTATCGCCCCGGCAAATATGGCACCAAGGGCCAAACCCGCTACTAACTTATTGCTGCTATGTTGTTTTTTAAATATGTTTTTCATGGTTGTAGTTGTTTTATAGGGTAACACGCCGTTTGCCGTTTGGTTTTTTGCCTTGTTTAAAAGGGGCAAAAGCAAAGGGGGCAGCCCACAATGCTTTCGCATTGCCGCTACCCCCTAAAACTAATCTTACTAACTATTAACTATTTTAACACCACCTTGCGCAGTGCATTGGCATAAGCGTCGGTAAAGTACAGCACGTTTTCGCCGGGGCCCAGTAAAAGGTATTCGGCATGCGCATCTGCCTTGGCACCCACACCATCGCGGCTATCGTTGTAGCCGGCATTAGGGCCAATTATTTTGGTAGCCTTGCCGTTCTCTATCTTACGTATCACCCCGTCATCGGCAATATATATGGTACGGCTATCCTTATTGACTACTATACTGGTTATATCGGTAAACTTAATATCGGTATATAGCTCCTGGAAAGTGCCATTTGGCGTTAACTTATACAGGTGGTTAGGAAGTGCAACATATTTTACCTTATTGTAACCTACAAACATGGCGCTGTAGGTGCGGTCTAATTCGGTGGCCGGGGGTAGTATACTGTGGTCGTAATTAATAAAGTCGCTGCCTATTTTTTCGTCGTTTATTACTTTATGCTTGCCAATATTGTCGCCGTCGGCGTACCAAAGCACATCTTCGTAAGGGTCGTTGGCCAGGCACCTAAAATAACCATAATAATACCAGTACGAGCTTATAGCCGCACCTGTGGGGCTATACACCCACGACTTGCTGTACCCGTTTGCGTCGTCAACATTTTCGCAAATAAGATGCATGTTGCCATTGGCGGTAAAGCCTATATATTGCGGGCCCAGTAAGCGATTGCCGTTTTTGTCGGGCTGCAGTACCACGGTTGATACCACCCCCTGTGGGGTAACCCTGCGTACAGCGTTGTTATTTATATCGGCAACGTAAAAGTTACCATCTTTACCTATGGCAAAGCCAAATGGGGTAGAAAAGCGTGCAGCCGAACCCGTTCCGTCCACCAGTTGCGAGCCCGAGTAGCGCTTGCCGGCAATAGTAGTAACCGTGTTTGGCGCCACGCCCGACGATGGCACCGATAGCGACGAAAGGTTGTTTTGGTCAAAGTCGGCCTTGTTGCTTAGGTCGTCGCCTTTTTTACAATTGCTAAACAGGGTAGCTGCCAGCAATAGCGCCGTGTAGGTAAATTTGTTTTTCACAATTGGTTTATTGATAATGAAATATAAATTTACCCAATGCCCCTGTTTATAAATGCAGGCCATATTACTTGTATACCATTGTGTGAAAAGTGTGCAATTTTTGTGTAGTTGCAGAAAACCAAATTCCCTCCCACGGGGAGGGTTAGGGAGGGGTTTAGCCACCATGCCTAACCACCATGTCATTGCGAGGAGCGACAGCGACGTGGCAACCTCATCGCGTTTTCTCCATTGCGATCCGTTGGCTAACGGACTGGCAATTACCTAACCGTCATTGCGAGGAACGAAGCAATCTCCTGACAGGACTGCTAACGAAATTTGTACTTTAAACAGGTATCGCCCGCTCATTGCCGCGGGAGGGCTAGTTACTTTTCTCTTGATAGAAAAGTAACCAAAAGATCAAGTCAGCGCGATGCTTCCAGCGCTCCCTGCCGGTTCTTCACGCTTTTTTGTCGATTGTTCGCTGCGCTCCAATCCATCCAAAAAAAGCTAAACCGACATTCCCGCCATACGCCCGGCCCGCTCACGCTGACAGTAAGGCCCCGCGCTTCTTTTTCTTTCTTAGTTCCCCTCTCGAGAGGGGTTAGGGGTGTGTTAGTCGCCATGCATAATAAACCGCGCTCCCTGCCGGTTCTTCACGCTTTTTTGTCGATTGTTCGCTTTGCTTCAAACCATCCAAAAAGCTAAACCGTCATTCCCGCCATACGCCCGGCCCGCACACGCTGACAGTAGGCCCCACGCTTCTTTTTTTGATTTGGTTTAAACTCGTTCTTCCGCAGCTACGTCAGCAAAGCGGCTTCGGGCGAAAGCGGGTAAAACAATGGTGACCTGTGCGGGGAAGGATTTTTTGTCTTGATTTATTCACCTATTGTTTGTTTTTTTATAGGTGTTCATGAGCTCCCTACGGTCGGTTTTTGGTTCTTTTTCATCAAGGAAAAAGAACTGGGCCCTCCCGCGGCCAAGAGCGGGCCTATCTCATTATTAAACCATAATATTTAGCTAAGCCCCCTGCCATGCCCAACCCTGCCCAAGCACCCTGCCAATCGTTCCCCTCCCAGAGAGGGCTTAGGGGTGTGTTAACCACCATACCCTAACAAACCCTGCCATACCGAACCCGCCCGTGCACCCAACCTGCAAAATGACCCAATGACGCCCTGCAAAATGGCCCAATGCCGCGCAGCAAATGAAACCGTAAATTTTTGTAAAGGTGCTGTTGTGCCGATAGCTTGCGATAGCCCCGCTATCCGCTTATACTGCACAAGGCCTTAATCGGCGGGCCGGTATACGCTGCTATCGGGTTTAGGGGGGATGAGTTGTTAACACACACAATACGCGTGTGCCAGCGAAGAATCCTTTTTTATTAGATTTAGGATGTGGAACCTTCATTTTTGGCCTGTTCCCAGGCTTTTTTCAAAATTGCTCGTGAGAGATTCAAAATTTCATCACTAAGAGAGTTTAGTAGTTCGGGTTTATCTTTAGGATTTGAAACTGAATGTCTGAAATATTTGTCAAGGGCATTTTCTAGGTTCATATGATCTTCCTCCTGTTTATTTAGAAATAGCTTGATTTGAAATGAAAATATTCTTGCAGTTTTTAATCGTTCAAGAACATCTTTGTATATTATATCAACCTTTTCGTCGTTGCCTTTTTCAATAAGCGATATCAATTCTTCTACATAAGTATTAACTAGTGCTACTTCACCATTGAATTTACTTAAAAGCTCCCGCAAATCTTGAATCCATGCAATTCTAGCTTGAGAAACGTTATTTGCCCTAACTTGTGTAAGCGTCATTTTAGAGGTTTCTCTAATTTGTTCTCTAGAGAGTTTCAATAACTCCTGTGCTTGTGCTTCCTGACTTTTTAATTGTTGGGCCGCGTTTGAGGTTTGAACCTTAATCTGTTTTTTTCCTATATAGATTGCACCTAATGTGGATATAACTACGACAATTAGTGCTACTAAAGAGGGGGTAATATCTCTGAAGGTATTTGTGTCTTTTTTTAACACTTTGCTTAACTCATCTAATTGAACAATCGACACTTTTAAAGAATCATTGCCGCTTTTTTTATAAAAAAAGAGTTTGTTTATTGTCGTATCAGATTTTGGATTTTTAATAGATCTGTTTTTTGCGATGTTAAAAGATACAGCAAATACAAATAAAATAATTAATGATATTTTTTTCATCGTAGAGAGTCAATTAATAATTGAATGGAATTTAATTTCATTCCATAGTCTATCAACATTTTATCTGTGAATTTCTCAGGATCTACCCAATATTTGCTTTTTTCTTTCAGTATATCTGTTAACTCCTTTACTTCCTGATTATTAATTTTTTCCAAATTTTCAGCCGTTCTCAACCATATATTTGACAAAATAGATGAACGTTGGTCTTTATTTAAATTTCGAGTTTCGTTGATATGGAACTTGGTTTGATTAATTGCGTATGTGACTTCTTGTATAATATAATTTAATTCGGACTTCCTAAGTCCTGATATATTCAAAATGTTTTTTGTTTGGTAGATAATAAAGTTAATCATATTAAGATATAGTGTAATTGGAGTTATTCTGTTTTTTGTAAGTTTATTATTTTGGTTAATATTAATAGACTCCTCCAAAGAGTTAGCGCGATTATTATTAATCCTAAAACATTGAAGAAATAAATATATTTATGGTTGTCCTCATTTAAAAACAACTTTAATGAATATCCAATCACAGATATAATTGTTAGAGATTTTACACAGTTTTTAAGGTGTTTTACTGTTTCGAAATACAGGTTAGTAGCAAAAAATATCTCAAAAACAGTATGATCGTCCATTTTCGATCTATTATCAATGCTAGAACCACTTTTAAAAGTGATTAGAACTGTAAGTAAGGTTAAAATAAATCCAGCCAATGTCAAGGCAATTGTAGATAAGTCTGAAGCAGTAGTGATAGTATACTGTGGTTTAGGTAAAATCAGAATATTTTTGTGGCATAAATAATAAGTTGTTCCACATACTGCTAAAGCCAATGTATAATCCCAAACTAATGGTCGACGAAAGTATGAATTTATCATTCCGCTAGCTTTTCAATAAATTCATCAAATTCAGGCTTTATCAATTCATACCAATCTTTTAGTTTTGTGATTTTAGTCAAATCAAATTCTTTAACTATTTCTTTTTTCCCTTTTAATAAATTAAAAACTTCTTCATTTCCTTCTTTATCTTCATACTTAACCACAAAATTTTCGAATGCATCTATGTTAAATGGCCTCCCTTTAAATTTTTGCAATAAATTTATTACCATACTATTTGCCTCCTTGTTAAGCTCAGTGCTTCTAACTGTGTTGCCTGGCGTTTGATACATAGCTTCAAGTTTTATAAATTTTGGCTTAATTCTTTGACCAATTGTATTAATACCGAGAAAATATTGGCCAACTAATTCAGTGTCAAGAATCGCAAGCTTTTGTGGTTGTACTTTAATGTCAATATTTAAAACATTTTTTAATTCCGACAAAGTTTTATCAATGGATGTATTCATGTGCATAGTTACCTCAGTCGCTTTAGCTAACCTTAAAGTGTCTCGCGCAACATTTCTTAAATAATATTCTATATCTGATAGCCTTGGGCCATTACTGTTAAATTCTAAACATATTATTGCCGGACTTTTACTGTAGTCAATAAAAAAATGGGTTTGTTCAGCTATTGAACCCTGAGCAGCATCTAAAGGAATCAATTTAAATTTGTCAGCGGGTTTAAGCATTGGAACTCTACCAGACCTAAGTAATGCTATCGTACATCGTATTCTTTTATCTTTAAGTATAAAAACCGATTGTGCCATAAACAACTCTCTACTTCCTTCGTCAGGTCGGTTATGGTTTCTATCAATTAGATGTCCCTTCCCTTTGTGCAACTCGTTAGTTACATAAGTTATTATCTTAAATAGAATTTCGTCAGCTGATTGGGCTACGTCATTATAAGGCGTGAATTTTAATGAATAAAAGTGAAATCGTATAGTTGATAAATTTTCTTTTGATTTTCGATTTTCTTCTTTACTCATTTCATATAAAAATTAAGTCAATAGTAATGGGTCTGATAAAGATGGAGATAAAATGTCAACTTAAAAATAGAAAACCACCTGATTTACAAATAATTATAAATTAAATACTGTGCTTATGGGTTAAGGTATTTAATGATGGTAATAATTAATTTCAAAGAACAATTCCTACCCGGTAACCACACGGTAAATGCCGCCGCTGCTTAAACCGCCTCAGCAGGGCAGGGGTTTTAAAGGTCCATCGGTTAAATCCGCAGGTGTCATTTCGACCGTAGGGAGAAATCTTGTTGGAATGGCAGTTGGGCTAATTGCACATCGAACAAGATCCCTCGTCGCTGCGCTCGCCGTGCTTCGACGGGCTCAGCATGACAGGGTGGTGAGGGCGGTTGAAGAAGTCCATAGTCCATAGTCCATGGTCGATAGTCAATAGTAGCTGCGATGGCATGGTCGGCAAGAAGTCCATAGTCCATGGTCGATAGTCCATAGTAGCTGCCATCGACTGCCTACTGCCAACTATCGACTATGGACTATCGACTATGGACTATCGACCACATACAAATATCGGTACCCGGGTTTAAAGTTTTCGTGACAGTGTTTTGTCACACGGTTTTTTTGGCGGGTGGCATCCCCCAAAAGTCCAAAAACCAAAACAGGTGTTTGGAATACTGCTTTTTATTTCGTAAATTGGTTACCCTGCCCCCAACAAAAAAAACGAAAACGCCACAGCGCGGCCAACAAAAAAAACCAAAAATTGCAAAAATTTATAGCGGCACTGTAATGGCGGCTAAAATGCCATTGGCATGGCAGTAGTCGGGTATCGCCCTCCCCAAAAAATCATTATCTTTGCCCCTCAAATGCAAGCTGAAGACACCACCACCATACCATCCACCTGGGAAAAAGGGTACAACAACTATGGCCCCTGGCTAAAGCAAAAGTACCCCGGTCACCGTGTGTTTAAGGTGATTGTAGATGGTGGCTTTACCTGCCCCAACCGCGATGGCAGCAAGGGTTACGGCGGCTGCACCTACTGCAATGTAGACTCGTTTACGCCCAGCGTAAGCCGCAATGCGCCCACCCTTAGGCAACAGGTAGAAGAGGGCATGGAAAGGGCCATAAAGGGCAATAAGGCTGATAAGTTCATTATCTACTTTCAGCCCAATACCAACACCTATGCCCCGGCGCACTACCTTAAAATGCTGTACGACGAAGCCCTGAGCATCAACACCGAAAACATTGTGGGCCTGAGCGTTGGCACCCGCCCCGACTGTATAGACGCTGAGAAAATAGCCCTGCTTGAAAGCTACACCAACCGCTTTGATGTTGACCTGGAGATGGGTATGGAGAGCATTTACAACGATACCCTAAACCAGATAAACCGCGGCTGCAGCCACGAGGAGCTGGAAAAGGCTCTGGCCCTAACGGTAAACACCAGGCTGGATGTTTGCGTACACACCATCTTCGGCTTCCCCTGGGAAACCCACCAGATGATGCTTAAATACGCCGACGAGATAAACCGCCACGCGCAGATCAAGTTTGTCAAATTCCACCACCTGCACATCGTAGAGGGTAGCGTAATGGGCGTTAAGTACAAGCGCGAGCCCTTTAAGCTGTTCAGCCTGGAAGAGTACGCCGACTTCCTGTGCGAACTGCTGCCATTGGTACGCCCCGATATTGTTATACAGCGCCTGTTCGGCCTAAGCGACCGCGAACTGCTGATAGCCCCCAACTGGGGACTGAAGAAAAGCGAGATACAGTACTTTATAGATCAGCGCATACTAAGCCGCGGCGTAGTGCAGGGCAGCGCCTTGTAGCTATGCCATTACCCCTTTTGGCTATAAACTGATGCCAGGCAAAAATAGCCCGCCGTTAATTGGTATCTTGTTTGCAACAACCATCACCAAGTAACATTCGTAAAACGTAAATTAAATAGCTGTTTTGGCGCAAAAACCTTTACAAAACTACATTCCGGCGTTAACGGGGGTGCGGGCACTGGCGGCCTACCTGGTGTTTATATCGCATTACGCGTATGTGTTTGATGAAAATTTTCCCCGTGCTGTGCAACGTTTTCTTAACGAGTTCCATATTGGGGTAACCATCTTCTTTGTGCTGTCGGGTTTTTTAATTGCTTTTAGGTATTTTGATAGCTTTAAGCTAACGGGCCCCTGGTTTAGGCAGTACCTTAAAAACCGGGTGGCGCGTATATACCCCATGTACTTCCTGCTCACGCTTGGGGCTTTCGTATCGTACCACTACACTCACGACCCTAAGATAACCGGCGGCTACAGCAACGCAACGGGCTTGTTTTTTATGCATATTACCTTTGTAAGGGGCTTTTTTGATCAGCTTAAGTTTACCGGCATAGCCCAGGGCTGGAGCCTTACGGTTGAGGAGTGCTTTTACTTTTCGGCACCGTTTATATTTTACTTTGCCCAGCGCTACCGCAAGTTTTATATACAGCCCATTGTTATAACCTGCTTCGGCGTTTTGCTGGTGCTGATGTTCAGGAATGTAGACTGGCACGGCTTCTTCGGCAACTTTACCTTTATGATGCTGTACACCTTTTTGGGCCGGTGTTTCGAGTTTTTCGCGGGGATACAACTGGCGCTTATCGTTCGTAAAAAACAGCTGACGGGTACGGCCAAAAGCAAATACACCTACCTGGGTTTTGTGCTGATATTTGTATGCGTTGGCATCATGTCGGTATTGCCTATACCCAAAAACGAGGTGGCCGGCTTGCACAACCCGCTGGGGATTATTACCAATAACTACCTGCTGGCGGCATCAATAGCCTTGTTTTTTTATGGCTTACTAACCGAGGCCACCACCATTAAAAAGATACTATCAAACAAGTTTGTTGAGCTGCTTGGCAAAAGCTCGTATATATTTTACCTGATACACCTAGGCTACATGTACGACTTTTTACACAACTACTTTAACAAATGGAACGACCAGGTATTTGACCTTTACGACAAGTGGGGGGTAGACTGGGTATCGCCCTTCCAATACGATAGTTTGAACGTGTTATACGGTTTTATCATCCTGAATGGTGTTTCTATAGCGTTATTCAAGCTAATTGAAGAACCTTTAAATCATTATATTCGTAAATCAAATTTTCTGATCAAGAATGCACCCCGTAATCCTGATAATGATTCGGGTGCAATAAAAGCTTAACTGTAACGATGAATACGCCTAAAAGATGGAGTAAGTTTTTGAAGATAATTGCCAGTGTTGTTTTAATAGCAGGTGCCCATCAGGCCATTGCGCAAGACGACGCTAAAAATGAAGGGGAGGTATCAACCACCCTTACACCCGCAACCAAAAATGCCATTTTTGATAATAACGCCAAATATACCTTCGAGGTAAAAAACACCACCGCTATAGACCAGTCGGGCAAGGTATCGTACGTGGTTACCCGCTATGGCAAAACGTTGCATAAAGATTCGGTTAAAGTAACCATCAAAAAGAATAGTTCGGGTAAGTATACCTTTGACTTGCCTGCCATGAAAACCGGGTTTTACAAGATCAATTTTATGGTAAACGTTACCGAATATGACGACACCACCCGCCGTGTATTTGGCATAAGGCCCGAAGAGATTGTATCGCAGTATAAAAAACCTGCCGATTTTGATAAGTTTTGGGCCGATACCAAAGCTGACCTGGCAAAGGTAAAGCCCAATTTTAAGGTAACGCTAATGCCCAAACTTAAAACGGCAAACCGTAACGTGTACCTTATAGAAATGCAATCGTACGAAAACATGACCATAAGGGGATGGATGACCGTGCCGATATCAAAAACCAAAAGGAAGTTTTCGGTACTGCTGGGTTTGCCAGGCTACCAGGTTAACCTAAAGCCTATTACCGGTATGGACGAAGACCTGGCTATTATTACCCTTAACGTTAGGGGGCAGGGCAATAGTCGCGGCCCTATAAACACCCGCCGCGACGAATTCATTTTTTACCATATTGATAACCGCGACCGCTACGTAATGCGCGGTGTTATTATGGATTGCCTGCGTGCCGTCGATTTTATATTTACCCAGCCAAATTTGCGGCACGACAATATTATGCTTACCGGCGGCAGCCTTGGCGGGTACCTTGTTTTGGCAACTGCAGCGCTTGATAACAGGGTTAACCTGGCATCGGTGCAAAACCCTATATTATGCGATGTGGGCAACCTTGATGGCGAGGTTACCTGGCCAATTAACGATATTAAGCGGTACATTAAAACACAACCCGGCCTTACCTACGAGCAGGTGCTGGAGAATATGAGATATTACGACGGGAAAAACTTTGCATCAGAAATTAAATGCTCAACATTAATGGGTATTGGTTTATTAGACCAGTATGCCCCGCCGGCTAATGAGTATGCAACTTACAATGGTATAACGGCTAAAAAAAGGCTCGAGGTTTTCAAGGATCTGGGCCATGAAGTAAGCCAGGCGTATAAGGACCTTGAGGGCAGGTGGATGCGTGATGCATTTGCGTTATTTTAATATGTATATATGAAAGCAACCCAAACCTATTTTAAATATTTAATGGTAGTGGCGCTATTTGGGCTAATACTACAGCAAAAAAGTTATGCCGGCGGTTTCCCTATTAGGCCTAAAAAGTTGCTGCTGTCGCCATCTATCAGTCATTTTACTGCCAAAAGTGGATGGGACTCGTTGGGCCGCAACATACCATTTGCAAACAACGGCAGGTTTACATCGGTTAGTTATTCGTTGTACGCCGAGTATGGTTTAACCAAGCGCTTTACCTTAGTGGCTTTGCTGCCATACGTTATAAATAATTACGACGATGATAAAAACAAAACACTTTACAGCGGGCCTACAGATCTGGAAGTTGGTGTAAGGTATTATTTGGCCAACATCAACTACATTTATTATTTTACAATACAAGGCACCTATATAAAACCCCTTTACACCGAGCCCAACCTTGGCTATGGGCAGCAAGGGTCCGAATTAAAGCTATCGTTTGCCGGTAGCGGTAAGCTATGGGGCAAAAACTACTATTTTACGGTAGAGAATGGTATAAGGCAATATTTTGGCCCGCAAGGCCCAACGCAGGATAGGTACAACGGTAGCTTTGGGATGACGCTGGACAGGAAGTTTAAACACCAGCTGTCTATATCGGCAGGCGGCTCTTATTCAACCAGTAGTTTTACAGCATTTTCGCCCATACAGGCTACCAATAAAAACTTTGCCTTTACCCAGGCTTCTATAAGCTATGGTTACACTTTCGGCAAAAGATTCTCGATGTTTTTAACCGCGGGCAAGTTTTTAATAGGCCGCAATACAGGCGATGGAAAAAGCGCCTCGGTTGCATTTATAGTTAAACCATGGTAATGCCTGGTATATCCAATTTACAGATAGCACATATGATAAGAGTATTCGTTATAGTTTTTTTGTTGCCCTTTTATTGCGCCGCACAAACGGCAGAAACCTATATACAAACAGGCACAACCAAATCGGGTGCTAAAAATTATGCCGGTGCCATAGCCGATTTTACCAAAGCTATACAGCTTGACGGTAAAAACGCGAAGGCCTATTTTATGCGCGCCAATGCCTATAACGACCAAAAAAACTATGCCGAAGCTATAAAGGATTATACACGGTCTATAGAAATTAATCCTAATGATGCCTATGAGTTTTTTTACCGGGGTAACGCCTATAGCTCAAATAAAGATTATACCAACGCCATAGCCGATTTTACAAGGGCCATAGCCATAAACCCTATTGCCGATATGTACCATTACCGGGCAAATGCAAAAGCTAACCTGGGCGATAATAATGCGGCTATTGAGGATTTTAACAAGGCAATTGCCATAGTCCCCAATGATGCCTCGCTTTACGAGTACAGGGGTGTGGCCAAAGCAAACTTAAAGGACAATGCCGGTGCCATAGCCGATTTTGACACTGCAGCAAAGCTTGACCCCAAAAATGCCGACCTGATCTTTTACAGGGCCAACTCAAAGGGAAATATGCTGGATTATAAGGGCGCTATTGCCGACTATACTTTAACCCTTAGCCTAAACCCTAAAAACGCGGAAGCTTTTTTTTACCGCGCTAATGCTTACGGCAATTTAAAGAACTATCCGGCTGCAATAGCCGATTATAATAAAGCTATAGCGCTTGATCCAAAACTGCCCAATTTGTTTAAATACCTGGCTAACGCGTTAAGCAACAATTCCGACAAAAAGGCTGCATTGGAATATTTTGCCAAAGCCATCGCCTTAGAACCCAACAACGCCGAACTGTATTATTACGATAGTCGCGTAAAATATAACCTTGATGATAAAGAAGGCGCCCTTGCTGATCTGGATAAAGCCATTGAGCTAAACGGAACTTCGGAAGCGTACCAAAACAGGGCGGATATGAAGCTGGATGAAAAGAAGTACAGCGAAGCCAGGGACGATGCAGATGAAGCGATTGATAAGGACGAAAAAAACAGCTATGCCTACATTACCCGCGCAAGGGCTTTAATAGAGTTAAAAGACACCACAGCTGCCCTGGTTGATTTAAACGAGGCCCTAAAATTAAATCCTAATAGCGATTATGCCTATGTGGTGAGAGGAGAGATAGCACAGGACCGTAAGAACTATAGCAACGCGTTGCAAGACTATAACAAGTCTATCGATATGAATTCGGGCAATATTGAAACTTACTATAAAAGAGGAAATGTAAAGTTAAAAATTGGCGACAGGGCCGGCGCTTTGCAGGATTTTAAAAAGATAGCAGATGTGGGCACCGCCGATGATAACCTTAGCGCAAGGTTGGTAAGGGCGATGATGAATGCTAAGTTTTATATTGAGGGCTTGCCTATACTGAACGACCTGGTTGCCAAACACCCTAAAAACGCGAACTATTTTGTTGGCAGGGGCGTAGCTAAACAACATACCGGCGATGTGCAGGGTGCTTTATTAGATTATAGTACCGCTTTAAAACTTGATACAGGCTCATACGCGGCTTACCATAACCGCGGGAGCGCTATGTTTGATATGGGCGACAACGCGGCTGCCTTAAAAGACCTGGCTAAAGCTATTGCCTTAAAAGACAATGACGAGGATGCTTATTACATTAGAGCAACGGTAAAAATGGCGATGAAGAATTATGACAGCGCTATTGATGATTTTAACAGCGTAACATTTATTGACCTTGACGATGCAAAATCATATGCACACAGGGCCCTTGCACAGGCATATTTGGGTAATACTGCCCGGATGAATGCCGATTTTACCTATGCGTTTAAGCTGGAACCTAAAAACCCAGATCTGTACAATTTTAGAGGCCAGGCCAAGCTGTTGAACAAAGATGTGAACGGAGCAATGGCCGATTTTGACCAGTCTATTTTGCTAAATGCGCAAAGCCCCGATGGCTATTATAGCCGTGGAATGTTAAAACTTGCTAAGCAAGACAAAGCAGGCGCCTGTACCGATCTTAACAAAGCTGCCGCTTTAGGCCTGAAGGTGGCTGCTGATGAGGTTAAGAAAAGTTGTAAGTAGTAATTACCCTTGGTATTTACCAAACAGCTCTTCTACTGCCTTTACGCGGTATTCAAATATTTTTTTTACCTGTTTGCCTACCAGCAGTGTATTGCTAAGCCTGCCTATAATGCCGTAAGGTATAGCATAATTTAGGATGTCCGTCATCTCAACACCGCCCGGTATCTCTTTAAAATGGTGCTGGTGGTGCCACAACGCATAAGGGCCAAAACGCTGCTCATCTACAAAGTACTGGTGGTCCTGTACATGGGTTATCTCGGTCATCCAGTTTAGTTTGATGCCAAACAAGGGCGATACCTTATAGGTGATGATCATGCCGGGATACATCTTAGTATCGCCATTGTAATCTGATGTCACCACAAACTTCATTTCTTTAGGGGTGATCTTTGCCAGGTTCAACGGCGACGAAAAGAAATCCCAGGCTTCATCTAAGCTTATTGGGATGTTCTGCTTTAGCTTTAATGCGTATGTTTTCACACACTAATTAACGGATTATTACAATAAGTGGTTTTATTACTTGTGGTAGTAACCTCTATATTACTTTTCGGTGGCAATTGGCAAATCCCGCCTCGACCATTCGCTCCACGACCCTACGTATAGTTTTGGGCCTGTAATACCTGCATATTCCATCCCCAGCAAAGTATGGCATGCCGTAACACCCGATCCGCAATGAACAATAACATCGCCGGGTTTTACATCACCTATGGTATCTTTATACATGCTTGCCAATGCTTGTTGTGTAAGGTACTTGCCCTCGGGCGATAGGCTGTTGCTGTAGAACAAATTTACCGCGCCGGGTATGTGGCCTGCAACAAGGTCTAAAGGTTCGGTATAGCCCAAATAACGCTGCCCCTCGCGCACGTCAATTACTACACGGTCTTCGGCTTTAGCAGCCTCTTTCACTTCTTCTATATCGGCGGTGTTTGCGTATTGGGGGGCAATAGGGTAAAGGCTGGTTGCACTGGGGGTATACTCGTCTGTACTCAATTCAATACCTGCATCTGTAGCGGCTTTAAGCCCCCCATTCAATACCTGTACATTGGTATGGCCAATTGACCGCAACATCCACCAAAGGCGTGCACCGCCCATGGCTGCGGCTTTATCATCGTATACTACAATGTGGCTATCGGGCTTAACACCCCAGCGGGCCAGCGTTGCAGCAAAATCAGCTAACGATGGTAATGGATGGCGGCCACCGAAAGCCGCATCGGCAGGGTGGGCTGCAAGGTCATCATCCAGGGTGGCAAAAATGGCATTGGGTAAATGCCCGGCCAGGTAATTAGTGCGGGCATTAGCGCCGGCACGCACATCAATCAATATGGTTGCAGGGTCAAATACCCTTGGGTCGGTAATTTCAATAAGCGGAGACATGGGCTACAATGTTTAAGCCCAAATATAGTAAATAGCCGTTGCAGATTTGAAAAGGTTAATTAGCGTTTAAGGGAAATTTGTTGCTTTTCACTTTTTTTTATTGAAATATAATTTTATATTAGTGAGTAAGGGATAACAAAAAAAATGAAAAGACTCCCGCTATAACCAACAAAAAAGTGGAATAATTTATAGCTGAAGCTGCAAAGCTAAATAACCAGTTTAGTTTAACCGCTAAAACCTACTGCACCATCTTATTCGCGCAGCACGAACTGGCAAAAGCTTCGGGTTTGGCTTTAAATACAAAGCCCATGCTTAGTATATAACCCATTGCCTCGTGTAGGGCCTGGTTGCTTTTAAACATGGGGTTGGTGTTAATATCGGCGTGTACTTCCAGGCCTACGTCGTAAAGGTCGAGCAGGTCGCAAAGCTTGTAGGCAATATCAATTGACTTTTGCACCTCGTACAACATGCGCTCTTTGATGCTCATTTTCTGCGATGTACGCTCCTGGTGAATAAACATAAAGGCGCCACGCTGTTCGCGAATGAAAACAATAACCGTGGCAAAATCGGTTACCGAACCCTTCACCTGCGAATCTGTACCGATACAAACCTTTAATTTATTACCCAGGTTGGTTTCCCGTTCTATGGCTGCTTCAACTTCTTCCAGTATAGGTGTTTGGATCACCTCTCCGCTAAATTTTCTCCAGGTCATAAAAATTGTTTTAGTGTTAATTTTATCTGACCTTTTATAGGTCTATAAAAATAAGCGATAAACTATTTTATAAACGTTAATTAGGGATAATTTATTTGTTAACATTTTACTGAATATTAACAGGTTACATTAATATAAGATACAAAAAAAGCTGCTTCCGGTTTGGAGCAGCTTTTCATATCAGGTTTGTAATGGGTTATCGTGCTTTGTAAGCCTTGGCTTTTTTAACAGGTAAGTGAGGCTTGCCTTCCGGATGAATCTCAGGTGCGCCTACCATGGTCATGGCGCAACGGAAACCAACTTCGGCGCTTGCGTCGTCCTGGTTCATAAAGCGGCGGGTAGCGGGATTTAGCCAGTAGGCCATATCATTCCACGAGCCACCTTTATACACCTTTGAATGGTCGTTCACTAAAGTTGTGGTGCCATACAATGCGGTGTTTACAGTATCGCCAAAACCCCTGTTATCGGCAGTGTAGGCTTTACCAGCAAGTGGATTAACAGCACCCGGTTGTGCAGGGGTAGCGGCTGCCTGCCCTTGTTGCTGGGCTATCATTTCACTGTATTTTAACTTTTTGTTTGACTTGGCAGGGTCTTTAATAGGGCGGCCGTATTTATCTTTAGCATATAAACCTTTAGCAGGGTCTGCCAGGCGTTTGTTAGAGAATTCGTTACCACGGAACGGGTTAAGATCATCCACTTCTTCAAACGAAGTCTGGCGGTAAGTATCGGCTACCCACTCGTTAACGTTACCCGCCATGTTATACAAACCAAAATCGTTAGGCTCGTATGAACGTACAGGGGCTGTAATAATGGCTTTATCGTTCAGTCCGCCGCCAACACCGGCGTTATCACCTGCACCACGTTTAAAGTTTGCAAGTATTAAACCACGTGTTTTTTTATTGGGCGAACGCACACCTAAGCCATTCCATGGATATACGCGGCCATCGTTAATGTTTTCAAACTGGGTATTACCGGCAAGGGCTAAAGCGGCGTATTCCCACTCTGCTTCTGATGGCAAGCGGTAACCTTGTTTAAGTATACCATCTTCCATACGTACCGGCCTTACCGATTTACCGTTTTTGCCTGTACCGGCTGCGCCTGGTGCACCAGGGCTTAGGTTTGGTAACATTTTTTTACCGTCAATCCCTGCACCGCGAATTTGTCCGTTAAGATAAATGTCTGTATTGAATGGCACTTTTGCGGCATTAGCTGCAGCGCCATTTTTACCGCTCGATGCATCTTTCCAGGTGGTAAGGCGGCCGGTTTCACGTAAAATATTTTCGTTTGTACGGTCTGTACGCCATGAGCAATACTCCTGTGCCTGTTCCCAGGTAACGCCTACAACAGGGTAATCCTGAAAGGCGGGGTGGCGCAGGTAGTTTTCTACATAGGGTTCGTTATATGATAAAGGGCTGCGCCATACCAGTGTATCCGGCAGGGCGTTGTAGTAAAGTTCTCCATCAGTAGGGAAAGTAATATTTATCCAGTGCAGGTAATCCAGCCAATCCTGGTTAGAAACTTCGGTTTCATCCATATAAAACGACGGCACGGTAACTCTGCGGCGCACGTTGTTATACTCGTATGTCACGTCCTGATCCGCACTCCCGCCTAAAACAAAGGTACCGCCCTCTATAGGCACTAAACCCGGCCCGGGCGAAGGATGATTTTGCTTAAAGCGCAGATAACCACCGTTGGTTTTATCGTTATAAGTAATACCAGTTTTTTGTGATTGCTGACGTTTACTGCAGCTGCTTAGCAAGGCGCCAAAGCCCAACAACACCAAAGCAGTATTAGTAAAAAGTACTTTCATATTTTAAACAATATATATTAGGAGGTAAATTTAATAAAAAACAGTTATAGTAGTACTAATTTAAAGATACATATCTCACCGTATAATTTAAACGGATAATTTATGTATTGGTTACAATATTTTGCAAGCTTAACAGTTAATTTTGAAGATGTAGGTACATCAATTAACGTTAGCATAATTTTATTATTTTGAAATAATAAGACTAAATTGCACCCAATGAAGTTTTTTACGGTTAAGAATGTTTCTGCTTATTTACTATTGTGTTTGCCGGTAATTGCTGCTGCGCAAACTAACCCCAGCACCGATGGCAGCTCATATAACACCATCTCAACTGCAGTTCCGTTTTTAAATATTACGCCCGATTCGCGTTCGGGGGCAATGGGCGAAGCCGGTGTTGCCATATCGCCGGATGTTAATGCTAACTATTGGAACCCTGCAAAACTGGCTTTTTTAGAAAACAATAATGATGTTTCTTTATCATATAGCCCATGGTTAAGGCAATTGGTACCCGATGTTAGTTTGGCTTATTTAAGTTATGCGCATAAAATAGACAACAGGAATACATTTGGTGCATCGTTGCGGTATTTTAACCTTGGCTCGATACAATTGGTAGATGGTAATCAGGTAGACCAGGGTACTTATAAACCAAGCGAGTTTTCGTTAGATGCTTCTTTTGCGCGTAAGTTTGGTGAGAATCTTTCGTTGGGTTTAACAGGACGGTATATTTATTCGAATTTTTCTAACGGCGCTTTTGTATCAGGCTCGAGCCAGCAAAATAAAGCCGGTAGCTCAATAGCTGCGGGCGTATCATTATTTTACACCAAAATGTATGGTGATAGCTCGGTTTTTTCCTTTGGTACAAACATCTCCAATATTGGGTCTAAGATATCCTATAGTGATACCGGGCCGAGTTACTTTTTGCCTACCAACCTAAAAATTGGTATAGCCAATACCTGGCATTTAGATGATTACAGCCGGTTTACAATAGCTTTTGATATTAATAAGTTATTAGTACCCACACCGCCAATCAGGGATAACGACGGCAATATCATCAAAGGAAAGGACGATAATGTATCGGTACCTGCCGGTATATTTCAATCCTTTGGCGATGCACCAGGAGGCTTTAGCGAGGAAATGAAAGAGCTTACCTTTTCGCCGGGTGTAGAGTACTGGTACAGGGACATGTTTGCCTTAAGGGCGGGCTATTTTTACGAAAACCCCAATAAAGGCGATAGGCATTATGCTACCTTAGGCCTTGGTTTTAAATACAGTTCCTATAGTTTCGATTTCTCATACCTGGCCGGCAGCCAGCAAAACAGCCCACTGGCAAATACATTGCGTTTTACGTTATCGGCAAGCTTTGGCGGTACAACCAATGCTACTATCAAATAATGGCTAAAATTAAAGTTGGTTTCGGGTTTGATGTTCACCAGTTAAAGGAGCAACATCCATTTGTATTAGGCGGCGTTAACCTCGAACATACTTCCGGGGCATTCGGTCACTCGGATGCGGATGTACTATTACATGCTATTTGCGATGCGCTATTAGGCGCTGCTAATTTGCGAGATATTGGTTTCCATTTTTCAAATACCGACGACAGGTGGAAAGGTATCAGCAGCCTGGTTTTATTACAACATGTGGTAGCCTTGCTTGCAGAAAAAAACTGGGAAATTGGCAATATTGATGCTATGGTTTGCCTGGAAGCGCCAAAGATAAACCCGCACATACCTGCGATGAAAATTAACATAGCCAAAGCCGCGGGCATAAGCGAGGACGATATATCTATTAAAGCTACAACAAACGAGCAATTAGGCTTTATTGGCCGGCAGGAAGGCGTAGTTGCCTACGCCGTTTGTTTAATAGAAAAGATTTAAGAATAAACTACAACCTTGTTAATGCATTTAAATCTTCTCTTTATTTCTCGTGCTCTTCACCTACTAACTCGCCCTTTTTAAGGCTTACATTACCTGTACGTTTTAATACACCCCAACTACTTAATTCGCCTTTAAGCGCTTTACGAATTGATTTGAACAGGATATAATACATTAGCTGGCGCCAAATAAAACGCTGAGGGATAATGTATACAAGCTTTTTGTAATCTTCCTTCTCCATCCTGAATGCGATTATAGCAACCAGGAAATCGATCAATACAAATGCAACGTAATAAGTAAGCATTTTTTCGGGCTTGTCGCCAAAAAGGCCCAATAGCATGATCAGATCGGCAAGGGGCGAAAATAACGGCAAAATTATCTGGAAAATAAGGATATTAGGCATGCCCACCATCCCGAAGAATTTGTACTTTTTGTTAAATAACGCGTCGCGGTTTTTCCAAAAGCTTTGTATTACGCCAAAACTCCAGCGGAAACGTTGTTTTAATAACATGTTTATAGTTTCCGGCGCTTCGGTGTAAGCAA